>JBGGMQ010000001.1:0-2890 GCA_041287975.1 Verrucomicrobium sp.
CGGACAGGACTTTCCAAACCTGGAGGTCCTGGTCATGGATGGCGGTACCGATGCGGAAACGGAGGCCACCGTCAACCGCACACGCCTGCCCAATGGCGGTAGCCTTCGCTATGTGGGAGAGGCCGACAAGGGGGTGTACGACGCCATGAACAAGGCGCTGGATCTGGCCCAGGGCCGGTATGTTTATTTTGCCGGTGCCGGAGACAGTCTCCGCCCTGGCGCTCTGGCATCCGTTCAGGAAAAACTGCCCTCAGACTGCACCAGCCTGGTGTATGGCAACGTGCTGCGTGGGGCGGAGGTCTATGACGGCCCCTTCGATCGCTGGCGCCTATGCCACCGCAACATCTGCCACCAAGCTGCATTTTACGGCAGGGAAGTATTCACCTTGGTGGGCAAGTTTTCCCTGGCGTACCCGGCGTGCTCGGACTGGGAGTTCAACATGCGTTGTTTTGCTGAGGCTCGGGTGGCGAAGTGTTACATCGACACGGTGGTGGCGGACTTTGAAAAAGGCGGACTCAGTTCACGAGGGGATGCGGCATTCAACCAGGACCACTGGAGACTGATTGCCCGGCACCTGGGCTGGCTGCCCATGGTCCGCTGGGCGTTGGCGGTGCAAAAGGCCAAAGCCATGGAAACTCTCCGCCGGGAGTGAGCGGAAGGCGGTGAATCGCAGATTGAGCTTGCAAATCGTTGAGAACGTTCAAAATTTTCTGAACGATGTCTCTCCATTCTACATCGCAGCAAACCCTCTCATGGGAGACCGAACGGCATCGATTCATCGAGGCCGGCGGAAACACATCCCATGCCTTTGGCTTGGGTCGAATGATTGGCAGGGCCTATGCCATGCTGTATCTCGCCACCGCCCCCATGTCGCTGGATGACATCGCAACCAGCCTTCGGGTCAGCAAAGCAAGTGCCAGTACTGTATTGAGACAACTGGCGTCCTGGCAAGGGGTGCATCAGGTCTGGGTCGCTGGCGACCGTCGCGACTACTATGAGGCTGAGACGGACTTTTCTGTCATTCTCAAGCAGGGGTTGATGCCTGGCATCCGCAAGAAACTGCAGACCGCAGGCACCCAAATCGAGAAGACCCTGCAAAGCTCCAATCAGACTCCAGTGAACGAGGGTGAGCCCCCACCTGTCTCCCGCTCAGAGCAGGCTGAAATCAAACGTCGTCTCCGTTCTGCGCAGCTTCTTCACCAGCGACTCGACAAGGTGCTGGGCAGCAAGCTGCTTGCACGGTTTCTCTAGTCTCGAATGCATTACAGGAGCCCCAAAGGACTGCCCTCCGCCCGAGAAAATTGCCCGGCCGCATCTTAATGCGACCAATGGCGGCAGCATGCCCCAATCCGTACGTGCTACAACCCCTTCCCAACGTCTCCGTCATCATTCCAGCCTACCGGCAGGCAGCCCCACTTGCCAGGGCCATTGAAAGCGTGCTCCTGCAGACTTACCGGGATTTTGAACTTCAGGTGGTGGATGACTCAGGGGACGAAAGTCTGCGAGCCCTGGTGGAAAAGTATGCGGGAGTCTCCTACCTGGCTCAGCCAAGCCAGGGACCGGGAGCGGCCCGCAACCGGGGGCTAGAACTGACCAGGGGGCGCTACGTCATCTCTCTGGACCATGACGACGAGTGGGATGCCTCATTCCTTGAGCGAGCCGTCAATGCCATGGAGGAGCTCAACGCGGACGTAGTTTGGATGAACTTCCGCATCTGTGGCATGCACAACAGGATCGACTGCCTGAAAGCCAGCCCCGCTGGCAGAAGACTCTTTGCCAGCCAGAAGAGCGACTCCTGGATGATGACACCCGAGCAAGCCCGCCAGTTTTACCTTTGGCGAATGGCCCCACTTTCAAACAGCGCTCTGCTGTTACGCAGGGAGAAGCTCGGAGCCGGTTGGTATGAGAAGGCGATGGTGGCAGATGACTGGCTGCTGATGGCCCGGTTGTTGATCAATCCGGAGTTGAGAGCCGGTCTGGTGGCCACTCCGTCATGGACCAAATACGAAGACGGCAGCCAGCACTCTCTGTGGTCCCAGGATACCGGCCGACGCTGCGTGCACGACGTGACCTATGCGTGGCAAAACTTCGCCTCTGCCTTTAACATTTCCGACCGGAAGAAGGTACGGCTCTATCTTGCCAATCTTCACTACAAGCTCGCCTACCACTGCTTTTGGGCAGCCGACAATGCCGAGGCCAGGGATAACATGCGGCTTGGTTACTGTCTGGCTGGCATCACCCGCCAGTCCCTGCTGCTTGTCGTGATCTTCGCCCTGCGGAAGCTGGCACGGGCACTGGGTCTCCCTCCCCTAAGCTCTCTGACCCGGGCATCCAAGCATCCCGTCTCTCGCGCCTGATTCTTCCCGACATCCCGCTCAGTCACATGGAAAATTCGCCCCTACAGCATCTGGCGCCCGCCGCAACCCACACGCCGTTGGAAGCTGCGGACAATGATTCGTGGGACCTCGTCATCCGTCCCAAATCCGGCTGGCTGGAGTTGCATCTGGAGGATCTCTGGCGGTACCGGGATTTGCTCTGGATGTTTGTCCGTAGGGACTTCGTGGCACAATACAAGCAGACGATCCTTGGCCCGCTCTGGTTTCTCATTCAGCCTCTGCTGACGACCCTGACCTTCACCGTCATTTTCAGCGGGGTGGCAAAGCTCTCTACGGATGGCATGCCCCCCATGCTCTTCTACCTCGCCGGCACCGCCCCGTGGAACTACTTTGCGACGTGCGTCACCAAGACGTCGACGACCTTTACCACGAACGCAAACCTCTTTGGCAAAGTTTATTTCCCGAGACTGGTCACTCCGATCTCGATTGTCATCTCCACGCTGATCCAGTTTGCCATCCAGTTCGCTCTGCTGCTGGGAACTCTCTTCTGGTAT
>JBGGMQ010000002.1:0-6113 GCA_041287975.1 Verrucomicrobium sp.
CTTCTCGTCTTTGGCGGTGATGAACTCCCGCGCATTCTCCACCAGTTCTTTGGTATTGCGGCCTTTCTCCGCAATCATGACGTCGTAGGTAAAGATCTCTGTAGGGGCCACATGATGCTTGCCGAAGATGCCGGTGCGATACCCCGCTGCCTTCATCACCTGCGGCAGTGCTAGCGAGACCACATTCGGGTAGCAGGAGAAATGGCCGGTGTCGTGCTGGTGCCCGTACTGTCCATTGGCGTGATTGTGCAGGCCCGTCATCACCACAGAGCGACTAGCGCTGCAACTCGCTGTGGTGGCGTACGCATTCGTGAAGATCGTACCGTCTGCCGCCAGTGCGTCAATGTTTGGCGTCTTGATCGCCTTGTTGCCGTAGCAGCCCAACTCTGGGCTCATGTCATCGGCAATGAAGAAGATGATGTTCTTCTCGGCACCGTACGTCAGGCTGACCATGCCAGCTGCCGCCAGAGCCAGAAAGGGAAATAGGAAACGTCTGAACATCCGCTGCTAACGATGCCCCTGACACCAATCTTCGCCCAAATTTCCCACGTACGCCTCCATCTCCTTGTGCGACATCAGCGACGCTCAAAGCGCAGGCCCGGGTCAACCGCCGGAGGTGGCAACTTTGGTGTCAACGTGCCGTCCGATTTGGGGATGTTCGGCCCATCGGTCGGCATCTTGCTGAACGACGTATCGCCCGGGGACACAATGACAGCTGAAAGGCGCACTCCATCCCGGTTCACTGCGACATAGCTCCCTGCAGGAAGGGGCGGGCGGATCCGCGGAAACACGGACGCGGGCCTTTCACCTGTCGAGGCGCGGGGAGCTGGCTTTGCCTGCGGCGGTTTGGGGGCAGGATCAGCTCCCCAGCCAAAAGCAATTCCCAAGAGCACGCAAAGACTGACAAGGCTCAGTTTCATGGCCGCAACAGAAAGGGTGGAGCTAAGAGGATTTTACTCCCTCGGCCCCACCCTTGTCACGAAAAGAAACTTCGCGGCAGATGTGCGATCCATCAATTCGCCCAGCCGTTGGCCTTGAGCCACTCGCCCACTCGCACGGGCCAGTCATTCACGGGATTGCCGGACTTCTTCATGCCGTAACCGTGACCACCTTTGTTGAAAATGTGGAGTTCGGCGTTCAGGTTCGCTTTTTTGTACTCCAGGTACAGGAGGGCGCTCCCTGCCGGGGTGATGCGGTCATCATTCGCATGCACGAGGCAGATGGGAGGGGCGGTGGGGCCGACTTTGATCTCGGGCTTGAGTTGGAAGTCGTTGCCCTTTTCCGTAAGGTAGGCCGGGTACACCGGGATGGCGAAGTTGGGCGTCGCATCCGCCACATCCACGGCGGGATCTTGCGCATAGGTCCGGTCATTCGCGTGCAGCGTGGCCATCACGCAAAGATGACCGCCCGCTGAGAAGCCGAGAATGCCGACCTTGTCGGGTTTGATGCCCCATTCAGCCGCGTGCTGACGCACCAAGCCCATGGCACGTTGGGCGTCTTGCAAGGGTTCCTTGCTGGGGTCGGTATCACTGCGCTTGGGCACCCGGTACTTCAGCAGGACGCCGGTGACGCCCAGGGTGTTCAGGTATTCGCAGACCTGGGTGCCTTCGTGTTCGATGGCTAGAATGCCATAGCCACCGCCCGGAGCCACGATCACGGCGACGCCATTCGGTTTTTCCGGCTTGTAAACGGTGATCGTCGGGTCCGTGACATTGGTCACCCGTTTCACATCCGACTCGTTCTTCGGTGGGATTTCCTTTTCCGCATCCATCTTGAAGCCCTCCTTCTCAGGCGCGCCTTTGGGCCAGAGTTTCAGGGTGATGGGTTCGGCGGTCATGGCTGGGGCTGCCAGATCAAGCGCCAGGGTGCAGGTGAGGAGGGAGCGTGGGATCATGGTGATGGTGAGGCATGGGTAACGTGGGGTGGAGGAAAGGTTTTGCGCATTCCCTGCGTGTTCCGCAGAAATTCTGCCGTAGATGGCTGCCATGTTTTGCCGCCCTCGCCTGATTTTGGGAATATTGCTCCCGCTCGTCGCACTCACTGCGTCTTCCGCCTCCGCTGCGGACGCGAAAAGCGCCGCCGAAAATGTGGAGAAGGCTCACGCAGAAATCTGGCGTCGCTTCATCGATCCCTACCACCTCATGCTGGATTCGACGACGCTGGACGGAAAGTATGAGCGCCCTACTCCAGAAGAGTGTCGTGAGGGCAAGCCGAATGCGCTCGCCTGGTGGACGCCGATCGAAAATGGTGCCATGTTCAACGGCTCCTACCTCGAGGCGGCCTGCAAGCGCTGGATGCACTCTCGCGACGAGGCTGATCGGGAAAAGGCCAGCAAACTCTCCCAAGGCCTCCTGTTGCTGGCCTCGGTGAGTGACACTCCGGGTTTCATCGGGCGAGGCGTCGCCACAGATGGCAAGACGCCTTATCCCATGGGGTCCAATGACCAGACTTCGCCTTGGTTCTACGGCCTCTGGCGCTATCTCGACAGTGGCATCCCCGAAGGTGCCGAGCGGAAGATGATCATCGACAAGATGGCTCAGGTAGCGAATGCGCTGGCAGCCAGTGGTTGGAAAATGCCCTGCAACCCACCTGCGCCCAGTCCATTCCGTGGTACCTATGCCCCCTTCACATGGGAAGCCGCCCCCCGGTTGCTCTTCCTCTGCAAGGTCATGAATCACCTCACCGGAGATCCTGAGTGGGCAAAGCAATACCAGACCCTCGCCCAGGAGGTTGGCGGCGATCCCGCCCTCTCCCGGCTGCAGATCTGCGAGGCGGGCATGCACTTCCATGGGAAAAGCCGTGAAAGCTGGACAGGAGCCAGCGGAGTAAGTGTCCTGCGCGGGCTCTGGGAACTTGAAAAGGACCCTGCGATGAAGGATGCCTATGCACGAGGGCTGCGGGCCAGCGCTGAGCTGGCGGCCGGTGGAGTGGTTCTCCACGAAAAGTACAACGTGGACGCGCCCCAGAAATTCTTCGACGACTGGCGGGCGCTTAACGAATGGTGGCGGCCTCAGCATTCCGAGCAGGAGGCCGTGGATGTCGCCATCGTCCAGGTGAAGGAGCTGGGCAAGCGGTCTCCTCAACGGTACCAGGAGCATACGTATGTCCGCGAACCCGCCTTTGCTGCCTGGATCGTGACTCTCTGCCCGGACAAGGCCTTCGTGGAGTCGCAGCGTGATGGTATCCTCGCCATGCTCAGCCACTACCGCTTTAACGAGCTGTACTATTCCCAGTTCTTCCCTGTGGAGATGGCGTGGTACCGCCTGCGGGACTTGGAGCCGGTTGGTCCAAAATAGCAGCGCCCCTGCTTTCAGTTTGCTTCGGTGGAACCTGCGCAACAGTGGGCCTATGGAGAGTACCCGGATTAAAAAGACAGCCCTCTGGTGGTCTGTTCTGATCTTTGCTGCATGCATGGCCGTCTACGTCTCGCGTGCTGTAGCTTTTCATCCTGATGTTCTGACCCTGGACGAAGAACGGTATCTGGACTGTGCCAGGCGAATTTGTGCAGGGTATCTGGTGACAGATGACAATCCGGACTTTGTGAACGGCCCCGGCTACCCGGCGGTGCTGGCTCCCTTTGTCAAGCTGGGCCTGCCGCTCTATTGGGCGAGGGTGATGAATGGCCTCTGGCTCGGTTTTGGATGTGTGTTTCTCTTCCTCACCGTCCGGCAATATGCCAATACGGCATGGGCGGTGGTGGCCGCCTTCTGGACCATGCTGCAGCCGAGCATGCTGCGGCTTGGCCCCTTCTTGATGTCAGAGGCCTTCATGATGTTTTGTGTGGGCGCATTTGTCTGGAGTTTCTGCCGGGCACAGCGCGCGCAGTCCCGGATCTTTCTCCATTGCTTCGTAGCCGCGACAGCCCTCCTGGCCATGGTCATGACGCGGGTAATGTTTGGGCATGTCACCACGGTGATGCTGATGCTCAGCCTGCTGGGGCTTCCCTTTCTGAAAAGGCTGCGGCAACCCCTCGGCCGCACTGCGTTGATCATGGGTTTAGGGCTCGCCATGTGTCTGCCTTACCTTGCCTACACCAAGGCAAAAACGGGCAAGAATTGGTGTTGGTCCACCAACAGTGGAGAACTCCTCTACTGGGTCACCAGTGCGAACCCAGGGGAAAATGGCTTCTGGTATTGTGTGGATGATGCCTTGAACCTGCCTGAGCTGGCCCCGAATCACCGGGAATTCTTCCTCAAGGTGACTCAGCTGCCGGTGTTGGAGAGGGAGGCGGCATTTACGGCGAAAGCGTTGGACAACCTTCGCACCGTCCCGCCAGAAAGGCTGGCTTACAACTGGCTCTGCAACGTCTGCAGAATGTGCTTTGGCTTCCCGAGAGCTTTCATGCAGGAAGAGCTGTCCCGCGGTGTCATGGTCGCGTTCAATGCACCCCTTCTGCTACTACTGTTGGGTGCCTCGGCGGTCTGGTTGCTAAGGCCGAATTCCGTTCCGCCAGAGGTGTCGCTGTTGGGATTGGCGGCCTTGGTCTACCTCGCAGGCAGCACCTTGCCCCCTGCCTTGATCCGGTACGCTATGGTAGTGACACCCCTGCTGTGGATCGTGGTGAGCGCAGTGCTATGCCAGAATGTGGAAGTGCGATTGAGCCAAAAGGACCGGGTGAAGGAGACAGTGTGAGGTTGAGATAAGATTAAAATTATGGTCATTTTAGCAAGCTTCGCGCACAGCATTCTTAAAAACGAGAGTCAAATTGCGGTGTTTGTTTAATGTTGAAGGTGGAGGCTATGATTTGAACTAATTGCATCTCGTTATATTCGAGGCGTGCGAGCCTTTTCTAATTTGCTGTAACCGATTCATCTCGAGCAAGAACTGCTAATAAATAGCAGCTTTACAATTAACGACCACGAACATTTGTTATGGGTTAAGTTCAATCTTACGAAATCTATTGCTTTTGAGAGTCATCTCTGCAAACGGTTGCTACTGTGAGAACTGTCTCAAAAGTGGCAATCGTGTTCGGAACGAGACCTGAGCTGATCAAGCTCGGGCCTGTCATTCGTGAACTGAATCGTGCGGGGCTTGGAACCTGTGTGATCAACACTGGGCAGCATTCTGACTTGCTGACACCGCTCCTCGCCCATTTTGGTGTCCGTCCAGATTACGATCTGGCGACAATGCACCCGGGCCAGTCATTGAATGCCCTCGGTGCCCGCATCCTCGCTGGAGTGGATGAAATACTTCTAAAGGAGAAGCCAGACGTCGTTCTGGTGCAAGGAGATACCTCAACGGCATTGATGGGGGCCATGGCGGCATTCAACCGGAAAATCGATATTGGCCATGTCGAAGCAGGGTTGCGCTCTGGCAACCCTCTGAATCCCTTCCCGGAAGAGATGAACCGGCAGATGATCAGCCGCATGGCGAAGTATCATTTCGCCGCTACCGAGAACAATCGCCGGACCCTTCTCATGGAGGGCACTCCCGATCAGCAGATCTACCTCACAGGGAATCCCGTGGTGGACGCTCTCCGGCAGACGCTGGCTCTGTCCAGACCCAGGCCTGAGCTCACCCAGATCCTCGATCAGGTGGGGGATCGCAAGTTCGTCCTCGTGACCACGCACCGCCGGGAGAACTTCGGCCAGACCATGCGCGGCCACATGCGTGCCATCAGGCGGTTCGCCTCGGCTCATCCTGAATTGTGCGTGGTCTTCCCCGTTCATCCGAATCCCAATGTCCGGGAGGCCGCCATGGCTGAGCTCGCTGGCCACAACGGCATTCTGCTCACCTCACCGGTGGGCTATGCGGATTTCGTGCACTTGCTGTCGCATGCATGGCTCATCGTCTCCGACTCCGGTGGCATCCAGGAGGAAGTCACCGCTCTGGGCAAGCCGATGCTGGTGCTGCGCAACAATACCGAACGACCGGAGGCCGTCGAAGCTGGAGCAGCCCGTCTGGTAGGGGAGTCACCCTTGCAACTGGAACGCATGCTGGAGGAGGCCGTCACAGATCTGGAATGGTTCGTCCGGGCCAGCCGCTGCCACAGCGTCTTCGGAGATGGCTTCAGCGCCCGCCACATCGTGAACATCCTGAATCGCGGCCTGGCGCTTGAGGCAATGCCTCAGCGTCTTGCGGCTTGAGTCCCGTCACTTCATCTCTCCTGCGCT
>JBGGMQ010000003.1:0-2927 GCA_041287975.1 Verrucomicrobium sp.
GGCGGTGGCTTGATTGAGTAATCCTCGAAAGAAGATGTTGGAAGTCGCACGAGCGGTGAGACGCAGGGCGTTCAGGAGCGGAATGCCGTTGTTGATGAGGTTCCCCAGCGACGCGGAAAACTGGGCATAGAAGCGGGTGGCGAGCACCGGGCCGAAGAGGGGCAGCTTGAGCTTGAACTGGTCCCACCAGAGGCGGCCGGACTCTTTCGCGATGTAGGCACGGAAAAGCAGCACCACCGTGACGATGATGGCCACGCCCAGCCACCACCAGTGCTTCATGAAGTTCGTGGAGTTAATCAGCGTCTCCATCACGATGGGCAGCTTTGTGCGGCTCTTGGAGAGCATGTCCGAGAAGCCCGGCAGCAGCACGGTGCTGAACACCACAAGCAGGAGGATCAGCGCTCCGAACATGAAGGCTGGGTAGACCAGCGCACTCACCACACGCGCCTGGAGCTCGTGCATCTGGGTGATGCTGGCGGAGAGACGACGCAGGATCTGTGGCAGCGAGCCCGAGACTTCACCCGCAGCCGCGAGATTGCAGTACATGTCGTCAAAACTCGGCGAGGCGTACTGCAGGGCCTTGGAGAACATGGCTCCTTCCCTCAGCTGCTCGCGAATTCGCCCGCTGATTTTCCGAAGCACCGGCGACTCCTGACGCTCATGCATTACTCTCAAGGCCTGTTCCAACTGCAAGCCGCCGTCCATGAGATCCGCGAGCTCTTCCGTGAAAAGAATCAACTGAGCCCGCTTCAGGATTGGGGCAGGAGACGTGTCCTTCTTCTCATCCCGGGCAGCCGTCCTGGCATTCGTCATCTCCTCCGCCACCTTGATCGGCGTCAGGCGCTGGGCCTCCAGCTGGCGGTACACCTCCGCACGCGTCGAGACCGGCATCGAGCCAGTGACTTGTTTGCCAGAGGTATCCAGGGCTGTGTAGGCGAAGGGCATTATTCGGTGAGTAGTAAGTGGTAAAAGGTAAGCGGTGAAAATACACCGGCTGATGTTAGTCTAGGGGCGGTAAGGGTTGGGCAGGCAGAAGGAAGACGCAGATGCCATCATGCGATTGAGCATCTTGGCGATGGATTTGATCCGTGCGGCAAGGGGTTCACACACTTCGAGCGGGATGTACTGGCAGGTGTAGGAGGTGCGCAACCAGTGCAGGGTCTCGTTGAGTTCAGCATCAGCGTCAGTAAGTTTACTGAAAAAGTGCGCTTCATATCTGCGTTTGCCCCATGCCTCAGCGATACAGGCTCCCACCGAACGGCTGCTGCGGCGTATCTGGTCTGTGAGCGAGTATGCCTCTTCACGCGGCCAAGCACGACTGAGCTTGAAGATGTCCTGCTGCAGCGCAAACGCCAGTTTGTAGACTTCCAGATCGCCGAACGATTCTGCAAATCCACCCTGCCGTTTACCTGATTCTGTTACTTCCGGTTCCATGTGCATTTAACCGCTTACCTTTTACCACTTACCCTTTACCTGCGTCGCAAGCCGATCCAGCTTCCTAGTCGGAGCTGGCCGTCACATTCATGACCTCCTCCACCGTCGTCACCCCCTGGATGGCCTTGAGGAAGCCATACTGGCGCATGGGGACCATGCCGTCTTTGAGGGCCTGGGCTTTGAGATCGGCGAAGGCGGCGCGGTGGTTGATTTTTTCGCCCATCTGGTTGGTCACTTCGGCGATTTCCATGATGGCGAGACGGCCCTGGTAACCGGTGCCGCGGCACTGGCGGCAGCCTTCGGGGCGGCGGAGCTTGTCGGCCTCAGCCAGCGGGAAACCGATGGCCTCCAGGTAGCTGGTTTCAAGATGGGCAGGTTGCTTGCAGAAGGGGCAGAGGGTACGCACGAGACGCTGAGCCTGGAAGGCGCGCACGGAGGAGGAAATGAGGAAGGGCTCGATGCCCATGTCCAGCAAACGGCTGATGCCGCCGACGGCATCGTTCGTGTGCAGGGTGGAGAATACCAGGTGACCCGTGAGGGCGGCCCGAATGGCGATCTCGGTGGTCTCAAGGTCACGCATTTCTCCCACCATGACCACGTTCGGGTCGCCACGCAGAATGCTGCGCAGGCCGGCGGCGAAGGTGAGATTGATCTCGGGCTTCACCGCGATCTGCACCACGCCATCGAGCTTGTTTTCCACCGGGTCTTCGATGGTGACGATGCGGCGGTCCTTGGTATTGAGCTGGCGCAGGAAGGTGTAGAGCGTGGTGCTCTTGCCGCTTCCGGTCGGGCCTGTCACCAGGATGATGCCGTTGGGGGAGCCGAGCAGACGACGAATGGTCTTCTCGACATGGGGCGTGAGGCCCAGCTTCTCAAAATCGAACTTCTGGCGCGAAAGGAGACGAAGGCTGACGCTCTCGCCATTGACCGAAGGGATGGTGGCCACACGAACGTCGATGGGATCGCCGTCGAGTTCGAGGTTGATACGACCATCCTGCGGCAGGCGGCGCTCGGCGATGTCGAGGTGCGCCATGATCTTCAAGCGTGAGATCAGGGAGGCCTGAAGGAGTCTCATATTGGGCGGCACAGGCACTTCCTGGAGCTTGCCGTCGATTCGGTAGCGGATGCGCAGATCGCGCTCCAGAGGCTCGACGTGAATGTCCGTAGCGCGCTCCTTGAGTGCTTCGCGGAAGATCTGGTTCACGAAGTTCATGACCGTGGCTTCTTCGTCGGCCTCGTCCAACACGTTCACTTCCTGCTTCAGGTCATCCTGGCTACCGTCACCCTCGCGACCTTCGAGGAGTTCTTCAAAGTTCTCAGCACCCACGCCGTAGCCTTGGTGGAGGGCTTCCAAGATGCGACGCCGGGTGGCCAAGCCCCAAGTGATGCGTTTGCGCACTTCCTGGCCGACGGCTTGGCGGGCATCCAGATTGAAGGCGTCGTAGGTCAGCAGTGTGAGGTCCGCGCCGCTGAGATGGGCGGGGTCGACTCGA
>JBGGMQ010000004.1:0-2885 GCA_041287975.1 Verrucomicrobium sp.
AGAACGAGCCGGCGATCACCGCCGTCTGGTCACCGCTACCCACCTGCACCTCAATGAGGTCCGTGAATTCCGTAGGTCCGGGAACGCGGCTTTCCGTAAAGCGCAGGCCCAGATTTTCGGCCGTGCCAATCGCGTTGATGAGATTCACTTGGTCAGCGCCGATGGGGCGCTCCAGGAAGCCTTTCAGCACGCCGCGCGAGACGAGCGTGGTGTCCATTTCACCCAGTTTGCCGCTGTAGTTCACACGCAGCTTCTCGGCACGTGCGGGAGCGATCTGGGAAATAAGGCGGCCCAGGATTTCACCGAAGCGAAGGAAGGGTCCGATCTCGGCCAGCGTCTTTGGATCGACGTTTGGCATGTTCACCGCATTGACGACAGTGCCTTCCAGAAGGTTGGCTTTCACCTGCTCGGCGATCTCGATGCCCACCGATTCCTGGGCTTCTTCTGTGGAGGCACCAAGGTGCGGCGTGAAGACCACGTTTGGAGCGCTCAGCAGCGGATAGTCAGCCGGAGGAGGCTCCACTTCGTACACGTCCAGGGCAGCACCTGCCACGTGACCTTCTACGAGAAGCTTGGCCAGGGCGTTGTCGTCCACCAAGCCACCACGGGCGCAGTTGATGATGCGGACACCTTTCTTGATCTTGCGCATGCGCTCTTCGTTGAGCATGTGCTTCGTCTCAGGCGTCAGCGGCATGTGCATCGTGATGAAGTCGGCGTCTTTCACCGCGTCATCCAGATTGTCAGCCAGCTCCACCTTCAGCATCTCGGCGCGATTGGCGCTGAGGTACGGATCATAAGCCACCACGCGCATGCCAAATGCCTGGGCCCGCTTGGCGAACTCGGCACCGATGCGGCCCATCCCCAGGATGGAAAGAGTCTTCTTGTTGAGCTCCGTGCCCTGGAAGGTCTTGCGGTCAAATTTCCCGGCAGCCACGTTGGCATGGGCCTGGGGGATCTTGCGGGCCAGCGAGGTCATGAGCGCAAAGGCGTGCTCAGCGGTCGAAATGGTGTTGCCACCAGGCGTGTTCATCACCACCACACCGCGCTTCGAAGCGGCAGGCACGTCGATGTTGTCCACACCCACGCCCGCACGGCCGATGACCTTCAGCTTCGGAGCTGCTTCCATCACCTTGGCTGTCACCTTCACACCGCTCCGCACCACGATGGCGTCTGCATCCTTGGCTGCATCACAAAAGTCCGACTCCTTCTTCAGACCGAGATTCACGACGACCTCAAAGGAGGGCTCGGATTGGAGCAAATCGATGCCAGTCTGCGAAATAGGATCAGCGACGAGGATGTGGAATTTGGCCATAGGGACGCTCAGCCTAGCACGGAGCGTAGGGCACTCAAGCGGTGAGTGCGTCTCTCCCACGACTCTCCACCTGTTCAAACTGCCACTTTACCGCAGAGAACATCCTCTCAAGCCTCTCACAAGCGGGTTGACGTTCGGCGTTGGATTGGAGTAATTATGTGCATCACGCGTTCGCACGTCCCTCGTATGGCAGCTGTTCCCCCCATGAGGCGGTTTCTTCTTCTGCTCTTCGGTTTGGCCTTGGCCATCAACGCCCTGCCAGTGCTGGGGGAGGACGAAAAGGCCGGTCCACCGAAGCCTACGATGAGGGAATGTCTCGCCTTTTATGAGGACGTGCGTGACGCCGAGTCCATGGATTGGATTGACTCGCAGTTGGAGCAGGCCCGCTGGCAGAAAAAATCTGCGGAAGGTTATGTCGCCGTCCGTTCCGAGGGCAGGCTCCATGAGGGGACGAACCAGTACCGCAAGCTCTACAAAAAGCGCCTTCCCGGGATGGAGGTTTGGTCGCGATCCGGCGAGACGGAGAGCGGATTCAATGACTATGTGACCAGCCTCGCAGGCAAGGGCTACGTCCTGGTCTGGGCTCAGTCCTTTGTGGACAAAGACGGCATCGCCCGCTTCCAGGCTATCTGGGTTCAGGTCACGACTGAGGCACTGGCAGCGGCGGGTGCCGGGTACTGAAGCCTCTGCTTTGCTGGCTCAGGCGGGCTTGCACGGCACCATCACACCATCCCGCATCCCGTGCAGGAGCTTCTTGTCCGCGGGCACAATCGTCGCCAGCACGCCACCGAGGGAAACCTCCCCTTCATGCACGAAATAGTAGGGGCACAGGCGCGCCCGGCATTGCATGGGTACGATCCTGCCACTTGCCTGATCGTGACGCGGATGATTCAGCACCCGCGCTTTGTGGAAACGTTGGAGCAGATACGGATTGGTGGGGAAGGAGTCCAGGGCTTCATCGATCGCCTCAGCCCATTCGTCTTGGGGGAGGTCATGCCCAATTTTCACTCCTCGCGATCCCCAGCTCTTCTCGGACCAGCCGCTGATCTTGACCACCAGTTCTCTTTCACGACTGCCAAACCGTTTCATTTCCTGCCAGTCGTGAATGCCAAGCTGGGGCCATTCCGCGTGCAACGGCAGGCGAACCGGATCCATGGCCCAGCCATAGGGAATGGCACCACGCATCAGTTCAAGATGCTCCTCGGAAAGGGTGCCCTCCCACCAGAAGCGAAGTGCGGGCGACCAAAAAAGAGCCAGCCAGATCTTCTCCTCAAGGTAGGGCTTCAGCGGCGGAGTGAAGCGCACTGCGCCCTCCTCAGCCATGGCCAGCAGCTCTTCGGCATGCTCCACATTGGCCGTGTCCCACAGTTCGAAAAAGCGGTACACATCCCGTCCTGCCAGATCGGAGGGGCGGATGTTCCACGGGTTGATGACTCTGCGGTTGCCGCCATCCCTTGCATTGCACTGGGCCAGCAGCCATTCCATTTCGGGTTGGTAGTCGGCAGCTTCTTTAGAGACCAGCACATCGTATCCCGGGTAAGTCCTGGCGAAGCCGTCGATCATGCCACTGGCA
>JBGGMQ010000005.1:0-2918 GCA_041287975.1 Verrucomicrobium sp.
AGCCAGCGTCGATCAGGTTGCCCACCAGTTCTTGATCGCCTGCCATCACCGCCTCATAGATGCCGGGCTCGCCGAAAACTTGGGGCACCCCTGCGGAGGTGCCTTGGGGGGCCACCGTAGGGGGCAGTTCCGCTACCGGAGTCGCTGTGGGCAGTTCTGGGGTAAAGTCAGCCTTCCGCAAACTCGCCTGACTGGAGGTGGAATTTGAGGTCAGCAACTCCTCGGCTGCCGCGACAGGCAGGAGCAACAACAGCGGCCCACAGAGGGTAACCAGGGAAAGCGCTTTCATGAATCGCCTTGGGAGGGGTGGGGGAACAATGCGGGGAAGATGGGAATCTGCAAGCCCTGTCTGGCCTGATTCGCAGTTCATTCGTATCTCCCCCCGCCAGAAAGCGGGAAATATCGGAAAGTTTAGCGAGGCAGGGACGCGTTAAGGTTTCCTTGCCCGACCATGAAACGCCGCCACTTCCTTCAGTCTGCCGTTCTCGGCACCGCCAGCCTCTCGCTCCCGTCCACTCCAGCGACGGCGGCCGAGGCCCCCTTTTCCCTGAAGTACCTGGTGGGTTCCGCCATGTATGGCGATCTACCCCTGGACGTGGTCATCAAAGAGACGCCCAAAACGGGAGCCGCCCATCTCGACGTATGGCCGCGCAAGCACGGCTCCCAGCGTGAGCAGATGGAGGAGCTTGGCCATGACAAAGTTGCCGCCCTCCTGGAGGCCTCCAAGGTCAAGCTGGCCTGCATCACCCGTTACGACCTGGGCCCCTTCAAGTTGCAGGATGAGATGGTCATCCTCAAGAAGTTCGGCGGCAGCGTCCTCGTCACGGGAGGCTCCGGCCCCATCGGCCTGCAGGGGCAGGAACTGAAGGCGGCAGTGAAGGAGTTCTTTGAGAAACTCAAGCCGCACCTCGTGCGTGCCGGAGAGCTCGGGCTCACCGTCGCGATCGAAAACCACGGCAAGAACATCATCGACACCCCGGACTCGATTCGCTGGCTCGCTGAGTTTGGAGCGGATCTCCCGCTCGGCATCGAGCTGGCCCCCTACCACCTGCCTCAGGACCCCGACCTCATCGCGAAGCTCATCCGCGACCTGGGCCCCAAGCTCACCATCCTCCTCGCCTGGGAGTACGGCATGGGCTGCATGAAACCCATGCCCAAGAACGAGGAACTCCAGCAGATGCCGGGACGCGGCAAGCTGAACTACGGCCCCATCTTGAAGGCGCTCAAGGACACCAAGTACGCCGGGTTCACCCAGGTCTTCATGCATCCCACCCCGCGCGGCATCCCGATCCTGCCCACGGCGGAGGAAACTACTGCCGAGATCAACCGCTCCCGTGCCTATCTGGACAACGCCCTCGCCAAGGCCTGACCTCAAGCCTCCTGTCGCGAGGCGCACAACATCGCACGTCCAACTCTCCTCACTTCTCTTTCTCATCATGTCCAAAGGCAAAGTCCTCATCGTCGTTGGCGACGCCACTGAAACCGTCGACACTCTGTATCCCTTCTACCGTCTCATTGAGGCTGGCTATGAGCCCATCGTGGCCGCTCCGGAAAAGCGCCGCTATCAAATGGTGCTGCACGAGGTCAAGCCCGGCTGGACCATCACAAAGGAGTGGGAGGGATACTCCATCATGGCAGACATCGCCTTCGCCGACATCCAGCCTGAGGAGTACGTCGGCATCTTCTACAGCGGCGGCCGGGCTCCTGAGTACATCCGTGAGGATGAAGACCTGCTCCGCATCACCCGCTGGTACTTCGACAACCAGAAGCCCATCGCCAGCGTCTGTCACGGGGTGGAGATTCCCGCCCGGGCGGATCGGGTGCGCGGCCGGCGCATGGCCACGGTGGCGAAGTGCAAGTTCGACCTTGAAATCTGCGGCGGCATTTATGTCAACGAACCCAGCGTGGTGGATGGCAATCTCGTGAGCGGTCGCACCTACCACGACAGCGGTCACTTTGTGCAGCATTGGATCGCCCTCCTGGACCAGGAGGCCGCCGCCCGCGCCTAGTCCAGGCAGCCCTGCCCCCCCTGCCAGCATTGTTTACGCAATCCATGCCCTTCCGATCTTCCCTCTCAGACCTCTCCAGCCAGCTTCTGCGGCATTCCGCCGTCCTGGCGGCAGTGGTTGTTTCCTCATTCACGGGGCGCGCCCTGGCCCACCCGGGTCAGGCGGATCCGGTGGACTACCCCTTTGTGGCGGGCTTCGACCGCTTCTACTCTGCTGAGGATGACGAGGATCACCTCGCAGACGGAGGGCTGCTGCTCCTTGGCGAGTTCAACTGCACTGGCTGCCACTCAGCCCCCAAAGGCTGGGAGGAGCGCCTTCCGGCGAAGCCCAAGGTGTTACTGGGAGAGGTGGGCAGCCGCTTGACCGCAGACGAGCTGTGGCTCTTCATTCGCAGCCCTCAACATCGGAAGAAAGGCACCCTCATGCCTGGGATGTTCGCGGGTGAAGATCGCGACCCCAAGGTGGTGGAGGCTCTCACGGTCTTCCTCTCTGGGTTGAAGAAAGAGCCCAAGCAGTTTCCCGCTGGCGATCTGGAGCGTGGCCGCCAGCTCTACCACACGGTGGGCTGCATCAGTTGCCATGAGCCTGCGGCCCTTACGGACTACAAGCCCATTGAGGCTCCTCCAGGGCTGGACGTGGAAAAGCCGAGCCTGGCCTCCGTGCCACTGCTCCTGGCTGACAAGTATGACTTTCACGCGCTCGCGGCATTTCTCCAGGATCCGCTGAGCATTCGTCACTCCGGTCGGATGCCCTCCACAGAGCTGACGGATCAGGAGGCGGCAGACATCGCCGCCTATCTGCAACTCAATCGCGAACCCTCCAACATCATGGAGCGAACCCTGCTGGCCCTGCCGCCCCAGACGGCGGAAGAGGGGCAGAAGCAATTCGTCGCCCAGCGCTGCACTGCCT
>JBGGMQ010000006.1:0-5046 GCA_041287975.1 Verrucomicrobium sp.
GTGCCGATAATCATGAGCCGGAGAAGCCAGAGCTTGATGAAATTGTCGAGCCACGCCAGTTCCAGCTTCAGGCGCTCCCCCAAAGTCAATTTGTGTACAGCAGGGTGCTCGGCTTGACTCATCGGCTAGCATCCTGCCTTATGCGGGCATTGATTCAACGGGTTTCGGAAGCAAGTGTGACCATCGACAGCGTGGTCAAGGCCAGAATAGGCACAGGTTACCTGGTGCTGCTGGGCGTGGAGGAGCCAGATACAGATGAAGATGCCCTCTGGCTGGCCACGAAGATCTCCAAGATGCGGCTCTTCTCCGATGCAGAGGGCAAAATGAATGCCGCCCTGGACGAGGTGGACGGACAGGTGCTGGTGGTGAGCCAGTTCACCCTCCATGCCAGTACCAAGAAGGGCAACCGTCCCAGCTACATCCGGGCTGCCCGGCCTGAGCAAGCCATTCCGCTCTACGAAAGTTTCATGCGGCATCTTGAGACTGCCACGGGCAAGCCCGTGCCGTGCGGCCAGTTTGGAGCCGACATGAAGGTCGCACTGGTAAATGACGGTCCCGTCACCCTCTGGATGGACTCCAAGGCGAGGGAGTAGGGAGCGGTAAGCGGTGGGACAAGTTTCACACGCGAACCAGTCCTTTGCGGCTGGCGACGGCGATGGCCTCAGTGCGGCTGAGGACATCGAGTTTGCCGAAGAGGCCGCGCAGATGCGTTTTTACCGTGGGCTCACTCACGCAAAGGGTACCGGCGATCTCCTTGTTGCTCCGGCCTTTGGCAAGGAGTTCCAGCACCTCCTGTTCGCGACGCGTCAGGGGCTCCTCGCTCACGCTGGCGGCGAGCTTTTCCACCAGGGTCGGGGCCAGGCAGGTTTCACCGCGGTGCACCCGCCTGATGGTCTCCACCAACTCCTCACGAGGAGCATCTTTGAGCAAGTAGGCTCGGGCACCGGCTTTGATGGCGCGGTAGATCTCATTGTCCGTGTCACAGGTGGTCAGCACGATGACACGGGCGGCACTGTCCCGGCGGCGGATTTCCTCCGTCACCGCCACTCCGTCCAGACCGGGCATGCGAATGTCCAGCAAGGTGATGTCGGGACGATGCTGCTCCCACAGGGCGACAGCCTCTTCACCATTGGCCGCCTCTGCCACAACCTGCATGTCCTGACAGCGGTTGATGATGACGGTGAGCCCTTCCAGCACGGTCACGTGATCGTCGGCGATCACCACCCGGATGCGGGGTGGCGAATTCTGCGGGTCAGGTGTGGGATTCAGTTGTTTCATGCAATCGAGTTCCCGAGACGGATGCTGATGACGGTGCCCCTGCCTGCCTCACTGCGGATGGCCAGCTGGCCGCCCATGCCCTCGACCCGTTCCTGGATTCCCGTCAATCCGAAGCCATCATGGGATTCATCCGGGTCAAATCCGCGACCATCATCGTGCAGATGAAGTCTCACCGCTGCAGGACTGAAGATGAGCCGGGCGACAAAATGCGTGGCCTGGGCGTGGCGCAGGGCATTGGTGAGAACCTCCTGGCAGATGCGGAGGATGTTTTCCTCGCACCGGGAGGGGAGCTTGCGAGGCACACCGCGAAGGCTCATTTCCGCCTGGAGGCCGGTGCCATCCCCCATCTGGCGCAGCAAGGTGCTGAGTGCTTCGGGTAGATCCTGGTCCTTCAGCGCCTGGGGGCGCATGGCGCGCACTGAGCGCCGGGCCTCACGAAGGGTTTGACGTGCGAGCTCACGAGCCCGCTTCAAGTGAGGGTCCACCAGTTCCAGCAAGCCCCGCGCGGTGGCATCCTCAGCAGCCTCAAGCTGGACAATGACGGCAGTGATGCCCTGAGCCAGGGTGTCATGGAGTTCCCGGGCCATGCGGTTCCTTTCTGCCAGCACGGCCAGGCGGTGACTCTCGCGCGTAAGGCGAAGGAGTTGCAGCGCCAGCATGACCTGGTTCGTCAACGCGCGGGCGAGTTCGATCTCCTCACACTGGTACGAGGGACGACGTTGGAACCGGACACTCAAGAAGCCGCAAACCTTCCCCGCCAGGAGCATGGGTACCGAGAGAGTGGCCGTCACCCCCTGCTCGATAAGACGCTGCATGATGATGGGAGCATTCGGACTGCCCACCACACTGGCGTACCAGTCATGCCAGGGCGAGTCGGTACCATCCAGTTTGCGAACGCGAATCTGACCGCCGGTAAGATCTCCCGCGATGCAGTACTTCCCGGTACCAAAAAATTCCGTCCAGACTGGGTGTGGAGCCTCCTCACCTGCGACCGGTGGGGGCTGTTCTGGTTGCTCGGCGTCCGCGAGGTGCAACACATCCCCTTCACAACTGGCGACCATTTCCACCGTCCCGGTGCGTTCATTCGTCTGCCAGACTCCAATGCTGTGCGCGCTCAACTGAGAGGTGATGGTCTTCAACACGTGTGCCAGGAGGCGGTCGGGATTGGACTCCTTGGAAACGGCGGACAGCGTCTGCACCAGCACCTCAGACTGTCCCCTGGCCAGATGCTCGGAGGCACGTCGCTCCTCCACATCGGTGTTGGTGCCGTACCATTTCACGACATTCCCCTCTGCATCGTATACTGGCACGCCGCGGAAGAGGAACCAACGGTAGCTGCCGCCATGATGACGCAGGCGGGCCTCCGTCTCACCTGCCTTGCCCTCAGCCAGAATCGATTTCCAGTAGGTGACGAGGTCAGGCAGATCGTCTGGATGCACAGCGCTCTGCCATCCCCATCCGGAGGCTTGTGCCAGCGTGAGGCCGGTGAAATCCAGCCAGCGTTTGTTGAGGTATTCAATGTTACCGTCGGGCAGCGAACTCCAGACCAGGCCTGGGATGGTGTCAATCACCAGCCGGAGGTCCTCCTTGTTCCGTCGCAGCGTGTCCTCCGCCTGCTGTCTCACTTCAATCTGGAGTTTGAGGGCCAGGTTGGCACAGGCAAGCTCGGAGGTTCGTTCCTCGATCCTCTGCTCCAGCCCGTTGTTCAAGAGCGCCAGGGACTCCTCCGCCCGCTTGCGCTCCGTGATGTCCAGAACGGAGCCGATGAAGCGGATGGGGCGTCCTTCACCGTCGAAAAACGCCTGGCCACGCGCCAGCACCCAGCGACTCTCCTGGGCCTCGGACTGGCAAGTGCGATACTCCAGGGCGTAGCTGCCCTGATCGTGCCCGGAGAGGGCCTGCCTGACGGCATCATCCACCCTGACACGGTCTTCCGGGTGCACACATTTGATGAACATGTCATGCGTGACCTCGGCATCCAGTGGCACTCCGAAAATTTCCTTTAGCCTGTCTGACCAGTGGCCGGGATTGGAGTCGGGCGTGGCGTGCCAGACCCAGAGTCCCACCCGGCCCAGCTCCATGGCGAGGCGAAGACGCTCTTCGGCCTCGATGAGAACCTTGTTGTGCCGCTGAAGCTGCAACAGCTTTTGCCGTTGCTCACTGGCAGCAGATCCGGAACGCTCCCGGCACTCACGGCACGCTACTATCAGGCAGTCCCCGTTCTCGCCTGCTTCAACGCGACGAATCGTGGTCTCCACTCGGCCCAGGACACTCTGGCATGAACGGTAGCTCAGGTTCAAGGTTTCGACCGCGCCGCGTTCCAGACTCCGCATCCACTCCCGGACTTCCAGTTGCGACGCGCCAGGGATAATCTGCCAGGGGCGCAATGCAAGAAGCTCATCCAAAGGGCATCCCATCAACCGGCACGCCTCTCCATTTGCCTCCAGAATCCGGCCGCTCATGTTCACGAGCAGCATCGCATCCGGATGCTGCTGGAAGAGCAGAGTCATGAGGCCCGCCTGCTTCGGAGCGGGATCAAGAGTCTGGACGGAGGTGTCGGACTTCATGAAAAGCGGAGGCTACCCCAGAGAGACGCAAAAAGGAGCGCCCCCATCATCTCTCATCGTCAGCAGCCCGACAAGGGTTTCGCAGGAGAATCTGGCTTGGGGCGGCAGCCTGAGCGTGGCTAAGGGAACAACCGGGTTTGAAATATATTGGACTGGGTGCATTTTGGGGCATGGCGCTTCCAAAACCTCAAGTTTATTTCACGCCCGAGGAGTATTATGCCCTAGAGCGGCAGACCGAGGAAAAGAACGAGTATTTTCAGGGTGAGATCTTTGCCATGAGCGGCTCGACCACGCGACACGCGCGGATTGGCACCAACTTGCTGGGAGAGTTGCATGCCTCGCTCAAGGGCAAACGGTGTACACCTCTCAACGGAGATCA
This sequence comes from Verrucomicrobium sp., assembly GCA_041287975.1. Lineage (GTDB taxonomy): Bacteria > Verrucomicrobiota > Verrucomicrobiia > Verrucomicrobiales > Verrucomicrobiaceae > Verrucomicrobium. Next base: position 4,225 of record JBGGMQ010000006.1, read on the forward strand.
AAGAATCAAAGTGTCCGCCTCAGGGCTGAGAACCTATCCTGATGCGAGCGTCTTCTGCGGACCCATGGAGTATGATCCGGAAGATTCCCAACGCGACACGGCGACCAATCCGACAATGCTATTTGAGGTACTTTCGGACTCGACCGAAGGCTATGACCGGGGCAGGAAGTCCGAAAACTACCGCAAGATCGTCTCCCTCCAGGCCTATGCGCTGATCTCCCAAGACAGGCCTCACATTGAACTCTTTGAACGTCAGGAGGATGAACACTGGCGCCTTACCGAAGCCTCGGGCACTACGACCTCACTTGAACTAGCCTGTATCGGAGTCGATCTGCGGCTGGAAGATGTCTATGCCAGAGTGGAGTTCGATGAAATCCCTCCATTGACGCGCGTGAAAGAGGATGTCCTTCGCTATCGAAGTGAGGCGCGGTGAGGGAGTGACGTTCAGGCCCTCCGACACCTCAGGCCAGGAACTCGAACATCTACCTGAGTGCAGACATTACCCGGGGGACACTGGTGGAGGCCTCGTCACATCGGCCTCTGTAGGCGTACATTCTGGGTTCAATCTTCAACAGCACGGGCGAAAGCGGTGGTTTTCGCACGCACGCCAAAGACGCTGTGCGTCCAGGCGTTGGGTGTGATGGGCCGGAGTTAACCCTTCTGGCCTGCGAAGCCGCAGGCCAGATCTCACGGTCCATCCACCTCCCTATCGCTTCTTAGCGCCCCCAGTTCTTGTCGGCGAAGTCCATGTACTTCTGCCAGTCAAAGAGGGTGATGTCGTGTTTGCCCGTACGGTTGTGGTAGCCCAAAGTCTCACCCACG
>JBGGMQ010000007.1:0-2867 GCA_041287975.1 Verrucomicrobium sp.
ATGGCCGCCTGGAGCCTTGTTTACTCTGAAACGCTCGTACGAACTGGAAGTTCATCCCATCCTGAAGCCCAATGAAGCCACAGCGTTTTCTCATGCTTCAGACCTGGTCTTTCTAAAGTTCAAAACGGCAGAACCAGCGAACTCGGCTGCCTGTCTCTTTCCAGGTGACAGGTTTGAAGAGAATACCAACGGCTTCGAAGTCCTCGGGTACGATGCCGGAAGGCTGCTCATCGCCTCCCACGAAGACGAAGTGATTCCATCACCTCATCCCGGCTGGAGATACATCAACTATCTTGAAGGCTCGGGCAGCGGAGTCCTGGCTGGGGGAGGAACGGAACCCATTCCAGGAGCCAGTGGCGGAGCCGTCTTTCGCAAGCATGTCCTGGTCGGTCTTTATCGCGGCGGCTTTCCAAAGCTGGCTCAGCATGTCTTCATGCTGCTGCCTGACATTCGCAGGTGGTGCCTGCTTCGTGGCTACACCCTGGTCAGCCCTGCTCAGCCCCTCAAGCGGCGTGTGGCACTTCTCGCCACGCTTTGTGGAGGCTTGCTGCTTTCGGGAGTGGCGCTGCTGGTGCCCTGGCTGGATCCCCCTGAACCACCTCCGCCAGCCTCTGCCTCAACACTGACCTGGCAGATCTCGGAGACCCTTCTGGAGCATCTCAACCATGTGGAGGAGGCCTTCAAGACCATCGGCCCCTATGTACCGGAACGCCACTTCAAACCGTACGTGCAGACGATCAATGATGACTGCACAGAGCGTATCCGCATCCGCGAGCAAATCTCCCGCACCCGTGCAGCACCGCCCGCCTTCCAGGAAGAGCTGGCCCTGCTGGAGTTTCTAGATTCGCTCAATGCGCTGCTGGCCCACACCTTCGTGACGCTGAGAATCGACAGCAGCGGCACCCCCCCGCCACTCCTCCAGGACCAAGTGCGAGCCACTGCCCAAACCTGGGAGACACTCCGGATTCCCCCCCTGGTCACCCGCACGGAGTATGCGACAGCCATGGTACGAATGGCAGCCATCCGCCTGCAAGTGCTGGGCTCCGTTTCAGGCAGGATGTATGACGCCTTTACCGCCCTTGAAGAAGGCCCCAAGGCGATGGCATACTTCCGGCAGTCTCACGCCATTTGCGAGGATCTGGCGCGCTCCCTGGCAGGTGAAGCCGCGATGGTGACGAAGTTAAGAAGGAACCGAAGTACACCGCTGCCGGCAGATGATGCCATCACCCAGATTCAATCCTCCGTCTCTCTGTACCATCGCGCGCTTGCAGTCCCCAACTCACCCTGGATCGAAAACATGATCCAGAACAATCTCGCCAATGACTACTACGACCTCGCCAAAATATTTTTCTCCATCAATCGTCGCACGGAGGCACTCTCCTCACTCAAAGAGGCAGAGCTGAAAATCGCCGAGGCGCGGTCCAAACCCGAGGCATCCCCGAATGTGTTCATGACCTCAGCGGAGCTGCGGGCAAGCCGTCTCGAGTTCACCGCCCCCGCCGATCATTCGCAGGCGGTTGCCGCTGCGGAGGAAGAACTCCCTGCCATTTTCGAAGATATGAACGAGGCTATCACCCGTAAGTGGATGCTGGCAAAAAACCTCACGACCCTCAAAACGCGCTGCCCCGCCTTCACCTACCTCCTGAATCTCCATCCGGATTGGGAGCAGCATTTGAGCCGCCTTATTGCACCGTAGCATCTCATAGGCATGACATAGTCAGGCCCATATGAGGATTCTGCATGCCAGACATGACCGTAGATCGTACACCCCCGAACTTTTTCACAGAAAAACAAGAGGTTTGCGGCACGCCATTTTCGCGACTTCCACGCGGCTCGAACTACGTCTTCATGATGCCCGCATATGCTCCGATCAAAAGTGAAGTGAAGACCCATCCGGAAAGGATGTGAGCATACCAATAGAACCAGACCAGCCCGTGGGCATCCTTCTTCAGCGTCCAGTTCGCCGTCTGGTCGAATTTTAGGAGGGGGATAAAGGTCTCGAACGAGTAGACCAAAGGATTGAAATGCGGCACCTCGTCCCGTGGCGAAGTCTTTCTAAACTTCTCCAGTCTTTTGTCGATCCCATAGCGTACTTTTCGACACCCGGCTTTGACCTTTTCCCACACCTTCACATACCACTTTGCGTCAGCAGGGTATTGAGCCGGTGGCGGGGGTTGGAGCGCAGCCGCAGCAGCTACTGCCGCAGCTGGGTCGATGACCTCAGGCCGCTCGGCTGGAACAAATGAGTCTTTCCTCCAGCAGAACACAAACGTGCCAAAGACGATGACCAGCAGGCTCCACCCGATCGCGTACCAGGGGTTGTAGCCGTAGCTGACCACACCTCTGCCAAAAACGTGGTACCACAGCCAGCCACCATCCCAGTCCCACAGCTTTACTTGCTGGGCGTAAGCTTTGTTCTTCTGGATCATCACGATTCGGGCCGCATGGGGATATCCCATGTTTTTCAGAACTGTGGCCAGCTGCTCGTAGGGTTGGGCCCAGTAGATATCCTTTTTTTCTCCGTAGAAAGCAGCGGACTGGCTCCTGATCCATTGCAGGCATTCCCGCGCGATGGCCTCCTCATCCTTCCGTCCTGGCTGATCCTTGTCCCGCCGCAACCGCTGGTACACGTAGCCATCCAGCAACACGCATTGTGGGGGCTTGGCCCCGCCCCCATGCGCTTCCGCCGTGGCAGATCTCAGGTCCAGTTGCGTGCGCTTCTGCGGCTCTTTGGGATTCCAGACAAAACTTCCGTCAATGTTGGCTCCTACAAACGTCATCCTGCCCTTGGTTTCAATTTCTCCTTCCAGGAAGACAGATCCTCCGACCCATGCTCCATCTGCCATCAACGCGGGCTCACTCCCCTT
>JBGGMQ010000008.1:0-2501 GCA_041287975.1 Verrucomicrobium sp.
ACCACATCCTCGGGTGTCGCCAAGGAAGCCTTGATCGCCCCACGCAAGAGCGCCCCACCCATTTTTCCGCAACCGATCAGTCCAATTTTCATCTGTGTTCTCATGATGAAGGGGAATCTGGAAACTTCCAAACGGAAAGGAATGCCAGGAAGCGCTCAGAATCACCTGATCATCAACCAAGCTGAATCAAAATATCGCGACACGATGCAATCAAATGACCCCAGGCGACGGCAGGCCTCGTACCTTTTTTAGAATGATTATTGATCTCATTCCAATTCTGAATACCGTATGGTCCCAGCGTCACCTGACATGTTGCTGGGCTTGCCCATGAAAGCGAACCTATCAGGACACGAAGATCCCGTGCTGCCCGTCGACTTCCGGATGACGCCTCAGCGCACTGTGGTGCATGACGTCGTCAAGATGTCTCACGACCACCCGACCGCCACGGAAGTCTTCATGCGCGCCAAAGAACGCGTGCCCGCCATCTCCCTGGCGACCGTTTACAACTGCCTGGACACCCTCGTGGAACACGGGCTGGTGAAGCAGGTCAATCTGGACCGCGCCTCCTCCCGTTTTTGCGCGAACATGAATGAGCACGTCCACTTTCACTGCGACCAGTGCAGTGCCGTGGCCGACGCGCATCCCATTGAGAATCTCGAAATTTCCAACCTCTGGAAACTGCCTGAAGGCAGCCGTGTCACCCGTCTCGACATCGCCATCCGCGGCATCTGCCCGGCATGCGCTATGAAGAACGCAAAACTTCACGCCTGAACCCGCTAAAACCGCACCCTTCCCCTTCCCGACTCCTTTTTTCTTTCCCATCCCTCCATGAGCCTCCTGATCCAAGACCTGCACGCCTGCATCCCCAATCGCGAAATTCTCAAAGGTTTCTCCCTCGAAGTTAAGCCCGGTGAAGTCCATGCCATCATGGGCCCCAACGGCTCCGGCAAAAGCACCCTCAGCAAAGTGCTGTGCGGCCACGAGGACTACGAAGTGACAGGCGGTACCGTGACTCTGGATGGTGAAGATCTGCTGGCCATGGAAGTGGACGCCCGGGCTCGCGCCGGACTGTTCCTGGCCTTCCAGTATCCCTTTGAGATTCCCGGCGTGAGCAACGCCAATTTCATCCGAGCCGCCCTCCAGGCCCGCCTGCCAAAGGGTGAGGAACTCGACGCCGTCTCCTTTTACAAGCAGCTCTACCGGCGCATGGACCAGCTCGAAATGAGCCGCACCTTCACCGCCCGCTCGGTGAATGCAGCCTTCTCCGCTGGTGAGAAGAAGCGCAACGAGATCCTCCAGTTGATGATGCTCCAGCCCAAGTATTCCGTGCTCGACGAGACGGACAGCGGTCTGGACATCGATGCCTTGAAGATCGTCTCCCAAGGCGTGAACGCCATGCGCTCCCCTGAGCGCGGCTTTCTCGTCATCACCCACTACCAGCGCCTGCTGGACTACATCACACCAGACGTCGTCCACGTCATGGTGGAGGGCCAGATCATCCGCAGCGGCGGTCCTGAACTTGCTCTGGAACTCGAAGCAAAAGGTTATGACTGGGTGCGCACGGAGTTTGCCAACGCAGCCTGAGGTCCCCACCCCCATCCCATACGAACATGAGTGTTGAATCACCAGACATCGCCGACATCAAGGCGGACTCCGTGGGAGACTTTTACTTCCCGGAGAACCACACCTATGACGCCGGCTTCGGCGTCTCGGAAAAGACCATCGACTACATCTGCGACGTCAAAGACGATCCGGAGTGGGTGCGTGAGTTCCGCAAAAAGGCCCTTCAGATCTTCCTGGAAAAGCCCATGCCCACCCATTGGGCGACCAAGGACCTGGAGAACATCAAGTTCGACGAGTTCCGCTACTATCTCGCCGGTGACCGCAAAGCCAAGCGTTCCTGGGACGAGGTGCCTGATGAAATCAAGAAGACCTTCGAGCGTCTTGGCATTCCTGAGCAAGAGCGCAAGTTCCTCGCCGGCGTGGAAGCCCAGTACGACAGCGAGGCCGCCTACTCCAATGTGAAGAAGGTGGTCGAGGAGCAGGGTGTGATCTTCATGAACAGCACCGAGGCTTTGCAGAAGCACCCGGAAATTTTCCGCAAGTGGTTCGGCAAGGTGATCCCTACCGGTGACAACAAGTTCAGCGCCCTCAACAGCGCCGTGTTCAGCGGCGGCTCCTTCATCTACATCCCTCCGGGTGTGAAGGTGAAGCATCCTCTTCAGGCCTACTTCCGCATCAACAGCGAACAGTTCGGCCAGTTCGAGCGCACGCTCATCATTGCCGACGAAGGTGCCGAGGTGATGTACATGGAAGGCTGCACCGCGCCCAAGCTCGAGACCGCAACGCTGCACAGCGCCGTGGTGGAACTGGTGGCCATGAAGGGTGCCAAGATCCAGTACGTGACCGTGCAGAACTGGAGCAGCAACGTCTTCAACCTCGTGACCAAGCGCGGCATTGCGCATGAAGATGCCGAAGTACGCTGGATCGACTGCAACATC
>JBGGMQ010000009.1:0-3283 GCA_041287975.1 Verrucomicrobium sp.
GCCGGCATTCTTAGATGCTGCAAGAACCCCAAGTGTACCGGTGAACAAGACCCCTAGTTCAATTGCAGCTTTTCTTCCTGGACCATCGTCCACAAGAACCAAGTCCGCTTTAAGCTCTTCAGCAAGTGCCAAGGCTGCGGCCTCTCCTCGATCAATTCGAAGCAACAACTTTCGATGAAGAGGGCTGTCCTTCACCTGATGCACCTCAAGCCACGAGCAACGAAGCAAGGATGCCACCGCCGGAATGCTAACGGAGCCCTCTATCAATTCGCTGTAAACAGCCTGAGGGATTGCCACTGTTCCATACAGACGTGGAAGTAGATCGGCCACATCCAGTATGGCCAGATAACATAAGCAAGAGGTGTCTGATATAACGATCACAGCAGCCCCAGCTTTTTTAGGTCAGCAAGATCGTGATCAAGATCTTCCTCAGTGAATTCCTCAAACAATCCTCGTTCTTTCATCCAGGCTTCAAACGTGAACCAGTCGGCCCCCGTCATGCGACGGGCCTGACCTTTGGAGATCCTGCCTTGAGCGAAAAGGGCGAGAGCCACTTCCTTGCGCACTTCTTCCTCGGTGGTGCCCAAGGATGCCGGAACGGGGTCTGGTATCGTAATGGTCATGGTGCAGTCTACCCCTTCATGAGGACGCCGTCCAGATTCAGCAGCACGTTGGCTACCATGGTCCACGCCGCGGCCTCGGCGGCGGTGGTGTCCGGTAGATGTTCGCCGGCGAGCTTGGCGGCGGCATCGGGCTGGGATTGGAAGTGGGCTAGCTCGTCGCGGTAGAGTTCGAGGAGTGCATTGACCTGGTCCTCCGTGGCAGGTCGGGCCAGGCTCAGCTCCAGGCCGTAGCGCAACCTCGACTCCAGCGTGGCACCACCTTCCTTCACCACCCGGCGGCCCAAGGCCTGCGCCATCTCGAAGAAGGCCGGATCGTTCAAGGTCACAAACGCCTGCAGCGGCGTGTTGGTAGGCAGGCGTCGCATCGTCGAGTTTTCCCGGCTGGGCGCATCAAAGGTGGCCATGCTGGGGTAGGGGACGGTGCGTCGCCAGAAGGTGTACATGCCGCGGCGGTAACGATCTTCGCCTTTGCTGGTCTCCCACGAGCGCTGTCCGTTGAACGCGGCGCGCCACAGTCCATCCGGCTGGGGCGGGAAGACACTGGGGCCGCCCAGCTTCGGGCTGAAGAGTCCCGAGAGAACGAGGGCTTGATCCCGCACCTGCTCGGCGTCGAGACGGCGGCGGGGATAGTGGGACACCAGCAGATTGCGCTGATCCTTCGCCAAGGCTTCGGGGGAGGCCTTGGAAGACTGGCGGTAAGTCTCGCTCGTGACGAGTGTCTTGAGCAGCGCCTTCACATCCCACTTCAGGTCCATGAACTCGATGGCCAGCCAGTCGAGGAGTTCCGGATGTGTGGGCAGGGTCCCCTGGGTGCCGAAGTCCTCCTCCGTCTCCACCAGGCCGGTGCCGAAGAGTTGAGCCCAGAAGCGGTTCACGGTCACTCGTGCGGTGAGGGGATTGTCCCGGCTCATGAGCCAGTCGGCCACGGCGCGGCGGTCGGGTGCCGGAGGAGCAGGGTTGAAGCTCTTCAGCAGGGAGGGCTTCACCTCATCTGCTGGATTTAGGAAATTACCTTTCACGAGGAAGTGGGAGATCCTTTGTTTGGCCCCTGCCAGCTCTTTCATCACCGGCAAGGTCACGGGCTTGATGGCCGCCAGTGCGGCCTTCTTGGCATCCAGTTCACGGCGGGTGGTGGCGAAGGCCCGGGACTTGGGCTTGTACCACTCCAGCAGCGTGGCCTGCTGTTCCGCACTGCGCTCAGCGGCAGCGATCGCCAGGACCTGCTGTACCTTCTCGGGCAACACGGATTGCGGATGCGCATCCCGCGTGATGGACACCCGGTAGCGCCCCAGGATGTGATTGGCACCATAGAGCTGGGCCAGGCTCAACTGCAGACGTGTACGCTCCCCTGCGCGGCCTGCGGGCTTGTCCAACAGGAAGACGGCCGTGTGCGGCTTGCCCGTGGCCGGGGCAATGGCCCACCCGGTGTTCTCCTTGCCATCGATGGCATGGGCCGCCGCATAGTCGGCCTGCTCAAAGTCGGCGGTGGCTTCCTTGAACCGCAGCTCCACCGTGCCGCTCAGGGCCAGCTTCGTGCTGGGCTGGGGCGCATTCGATTCACGACGTTGGAAGACCTCCTTGCGGCTGGAATCCAGTGCGGTGACTGTGAAGTCCGCGGTGCGCTTTCCGGTGCCGCCATCGGTGCGGTTCCACACCATGATGGCGTCCACGGGCACTTCCTGTTTCAGATCCACCTCCCACCAGGGGTCATCCTGCTGGGCGCAGTGGGTGACGGAGCCCTTGCCGTAGTCACCGTTGGTATTGCCATCGGTGGCAAGCTGCGCCGGGCCATTGAAGCCTGTGGAAGACTGGCTGGCCGTTCCCGCGGGGGCCACATTCTTTCCCTGGGCAAACACCTGCACCTCGGCGAGGTGCAGCAGGCGTGCCTTGCCCGGCAGGGAGACGCGTACGAAGCGCACTTTGGGCAGGCCTCCATCGGCCTCAGGCGTGGTGGTGGCCTTCACCTCGCTGAGGACGAAGTTGCCGCCACCGGAGCCGCCGGGGCCTTTGCCAGGGAGACGGTCATCGTTGAGAGCCTCCACCTTGATGGCGGTGATCCCGCCGTTCACCACAGCGTCCAGGGTGTGCGTGTCGGACTCCACCACCTCACTGAACACGGCTTGATCCTTGTCCGCCTCCTGGCGCACGCCTACGCCCTTCTCAGACTTCACACTGCTGAAGGCCAGCGTCTCCCATGAGGAGGGTTGTTTCATGGATGTCTCCCATGCGGCCAGCTCATTCAGAAAAGGTTCGGTGGCAGGGGAGTTCAGCTGCTTCTCCAGCGCATCGATCTCTTTCTTCAGACTGGCAAGCTGGGCGGATTGCGCGGCATCCGGGACGGGCAGGGTGGGGGCCTCGTCGCCACGGTCGCTGTCTTCCGTCTGGTTGAAGATGGCGAAGAATTCGTAGTACTCCTGCTGGGTGATGGGATCGAACTTGTGCGTATGGCACTGTGCGCAGCCCAGCGTCAGGCCCATCCAGACCTGCATCGTGGTTTTGATGCGATCTTTCACTGCCGCCACGCGAAACTCCTCGTCATCGGTCCCGCCCTCGGTGTTGGTCATCGTGTTCCGGTGGAACGCCGTGGCGATCAACTGCTCCTGCGTGGCCTGGGGCAGCAGGTCACCCGCGATCTGGTCACGGGTGAATTCATCATAAGG
>JBGGMQ010000010.1:0-3926 GCA_041287975.1 Verrucomicrobium sp.
ATCAGGTGCTGGCATCGTGCCCCTAGTTTCACTACATTTGTCGTGATGTGGCAACTACAAATGTAGTGAACTCAATAAAAAATGCCGCAGTCAATTGCTGCCACCTCGGGAGTCCTTCCCAATTTATGGGTCCATCAGCCCTTTGCCTGCAAGGATCAGCGGCATGCACTTCTCAACTCTTGAGGCCCGGGTGGCGGATTGTTTAGCCCCTGAAAAGTGAAGGAGGTAGGCCCGTTGACGTCCTGGCGTCAGCGCCTCAAAGGCCTTTTTCAGGGTGTGCATTTCATCCAGCTTGGTCTGAAATTCTTCAGGGATGGAGTACTCGGAAGTTTTCTTGTAAGTCACCTCCAGTCCGGCCTTCTCCACTTCGATGGCTTCCTTTACATACGCTTTCAAGAGAGACTCACTCGCCACGATCTCACTCAGCTTGGTGAACCGTATCTGACGGGCCGACTGCGAGTTCTCGGTCGGCTGGATGAGAAGACCTTTCTTGTCTTTCAACAAGGCCCCTTTGGAAAACAGCAACGCGCAGGATTCCTTGAAAGGGATGATCAAGACGACGTTCTTGTCCTGGACTGTGTAGCAAGGTTTACCCCACTTCATGTCTTCGGTAAGCTCGCTGTTGAGGAGTATGCTTCGCAGTTTCTCCATTTCTTCGCGCCACGTTTTGGCCTTGCTTAGAAAAGCATCCACTTGGGGATGGGTGTCGTTCTTTTTCATGGCGCGTCAGGGTGGTTTGCCTCGATCAATGGTCTTGCTGAATACGAAACTCTCATCCGGAACATTCATCAATCCAAAAGGACTTGATGTGATCGCGATCAGAAGCGAATGCGTCAAGGAAACCCCGTTTCACAAACTGCGTGAAGGGGGCGATGCCCTGAGCTGCTGCGGACCGGGTTTCAATCGCAAGGCGATCAAGATAGTCCACAACGTGCTCCAGGAATCGAGCGACGGTCATACTGGTTCCGTAAGATGTCAGCAACGCTTCCAGACGGCTTCTGAGCATTTCGCGTGAGGCGCATTCTCCCATGGTCGAGTCCATGGATTTTCTCAGGGGTACGGCGTCGAGAGCGAGTGAGGCGAGGTCGTCCAACGGGGAGCCAAAGTAAGCCAAGTCCCAATCCACCACGCCGGTGAGAGTCCCGTCGACTTGCAGAAAGTTCCAGGGTCCAAGATCACCGTGGCAAACCACCATGCCCGACTCCGCCTGCTGCGGGCCACGAATAAAGGCGGCGCCTTCACAGAGTTTGAACCCCTGGACTTTGTCGTGGTAGGTGCGCAGCCAGGCCCCGAGTTGCTCTGCCCAGGCGTTTCTTTTCACCTCTAACGGCCAGGGGCGGAGTACGGCCTCGCCTTCAAGATAGCGGAGGTACAGGTGGCTTTCGGTGTGCGCCACTACACGCGGCACCTGCGGCATGGCTTGCACTTCCAGCCAGTTCAGCAACTGGACGGTCGCCACAGAGTGCGCATTCCGGCCCCGACGAATGACATCGTTGTGTCTTGCCACTTCGTTCAAAGTACCGCCAGTCAAAGCAGTCCAATGCAGAAGCTGAGAGGCAGGATCAAGAGGGTCACTCTGACTTGATGCTTGGGTTGCAGAAATTTCCATGATGGCTTGATGCGCCGCCAGGCGAATTTGATCTGAAGCGAACTGCCTAGGGACGCGACGCTGAACGAAGAAAATAGTGACGGGTTGCCACAGAGATGTCAATGCGGTGCATCAAGATGGAATGTTCCTGCATCAAAACGGCGCTGGCAGTTTCGGCGTGTCCGCATATGTTTTTCCCATGATGTCAGCACCTTCCGATGGTTCACGCCTGAGCTCCCGCCGGGCCTTTCTCGCTTCCGGCCTCGCCGCAGGTTGCGTGGGATGGTGGAGTTCGACGGGGTTTGCCCAGTCAGGGAGCACAGCGGAGCTGTCTACGGGGAATGCCTTCTCACGGCTCAAGAAGAATCTGGCCAACGGGGAGTCTGCGACCCTGCTCATCATCTCCGACAGTACCGGTTATCGGGAGGATTCAGGTACCCGGCGGTTCATTCGCTGGCTGGCCATGCAGCATCCGTCTCACCGCGTGGTGGAGTGGTACTGGGCGGAGTGGGTGACCAATGCCCCGACGGGACCGAGGAACTACCGCGAAGCGCCCATGGTGATCTCTGAAGGCTCGGGCGCTTCCAAACCTGCTCTGACCATACTGAATGCGGTATTACCGGGTGCTTTTGCCCAAGCGATGATCGACGGCTCCCGGTGGTCGAATATGACCGCCCCGCTGCAAGGGCAGGCTCCCGATCTCGTCCTCTGGAACCACGGCCACAATCATCAGGCCAATCTCCAGCCCAAGGACTACCCCTACGGTCGGGGTAGCTTCCTCGCACCCATCGGACGTGTGGGCTTGGAGTTTCCCAAGACTCCGCAGGCCGCCATCATTCAGAATCCCTGGCGGGACAATGAAGGTTATGACCGGGTGCGCAGCTGGTGGCTCTCAGCCGCGGCGGCCATGCCCAGCCTGACGCTTGTCGATGGATTCTCCCCATTCCTGGAGCGGAAGAAAGCCGCGGAACTCTACCAGGACAATGTCCATCCCAATGCCAAGGGCTATGAATTGATATTCCAGGCATTGACGGCGGCATGGTCTGCCAGCACGCCGCAAGAATCGGTTCCCGTCATTTCGTGGGTGGATACTCCCGCGGAGCCCCTGGTCGCCAATGGGGATCTGTCCAACTGGGCAGCGGAACTTCCTGACAAGTGGCGCATCATCCACAACGCCAAGGTGCGCAAAGACACTGCGCACACTTTCCGCAGTGCACCCTATTCGCTGGCGCTTACTGGCACCACTCAGAATGACGGCCTGCAGATCAGCATCACGGGTGATGCGTTGGCAAAAGTTCGAGGCAAAACCGTCAGCGTAGCGGTGCTGTGTTTCGTCCCGAAAGAAGCGGAGCAGGACATTCAAGTCAAATTCACGACCAACTCCAGCGATCAAGTCACTGGATCCACGCAGTTTGCGCGGGACAACTGGAAATGGATCGTCATGGCCGGGTGTGTTGTGCCAGCCGAGGCCAGTCTCGCCTTCGTCGGCATCTTCCGTTCCTTCGCAAAGCCTCCCACCAGTGAAGTGCCTTTCTACATCCAGAAGCTGGTCATCGTGGAAGGAGACAGCCCGAGAAATTTGGTGGGATAGAATGCAGCGCCAGGCGGTGTGCCTGGGCCTCCAAAGAAGAGTAAGCTCCATCGAACTGCCGTCTGCTGGCAGGCATCCGAACACGATTCAACCTTCATCAGCGACGTTGGAGTTCCGCTTTTAAGCGGGTCAGGACATCAGGAATGCCACGCACTGAGCTAGCCAAAGCTTGAACTGCCAACAATTTCAACCCCCGCAAGCTGAAGCCAGTGCTCTGGGCTGCTTCCTCGAACCTCGAGTGCCGTTTTACGTTCCGCAAAACGTCTGATACAACTCCGACGTTGACGGTTCACTGAATTCCACCGGCGGATCCTGCGCGTAGTCGTAGGGGTTGGCCAACGCCACCAGCAGTCTTTCCATCACACCCAGATCGTTGACTCGAACCGCCGCATCAAGGGCCTCCTCCACCTTGTGATTGCGCGGGATGACGACGGGGTTGTGCCGATGCATGGTTTCCTGAACCTCTGCTTCGGACTGCGGCTGGCGGCTCAGGCGGGCTTGCCAGCGCTGGTGCCACTCGACATAGACCGGGTCCATCGAAAGCGCGGCCGGCCCTCCATTGCTCAAACTGCGGAAGGTATTCGTGAAGTCTGCCTCGGTCTTCCGCATCCATTCCAGCAAGGCTTCTATGAGGTTGGTGTCATCACTTTCTTCAGTGAGAAGGCCCAGTTTTGAGCGCATGCCTGCGAGCCAGTGACGCTGGAAACGATCTCCGAAACTCCCGATGGACTCATTCGCGATCTCGAT
>JBGGMQ010000011.1:0-4923 GCA_041287975.1 Verrucomicrobium sp.
ACGGAAGATGTGAATCTCGGGCACCAAAGAGTGCGAGTCCCTGCTTCCTCTCGGAGAAAATCACCCAATCAGAGCCTCCGACGATCCAAGACCCCCAATTGTCGACGAGGCAGGGTTGGAGTACCGACTTGAGTCGGCTTCAGTGAAGCCACGAATGCACTGGAATCATCGACCGGAGCGACGGGGCAATTGTCAGCGAGCAGACCTCGTGGAGTGTGGCTCTTTCTCAAGGCTTCTGTCTTGCTCTCGTGTCAACATCGCTTTGAAATGTAAAATATACTTTACATTATGACAACTTTGCGCGTAGTGTATCCCAACACGAACAATGTTGCCCTATGCTGCCGCGTCTGTTGTTGCCCCGCTGGTTCAAGTGGCTTGGTGCCCTGGTTTATCTAGGGACCTTCGGCTATGTGGCCGCAGCGCAGCCACCCATGGATGACCTTACCTCAGGGGTGGTGCTCCTCGTCCAGTGTCTCTGCATGGTGGGCTTGCTGATGTTCGTCAGCGCCCGGGAGAAGGTAGAGGACGAGTGGATCGCGCAACTGCGCCTGACCTCCCTGCAATGGGCAGTGGTGGTATTGATCGTGGTGCGGCTCAGTGCCAAGACCTACGCTTGGGTGCAGCAGGACCCGTCTGTGGACGTGGGCTACCAGATGAACTTCATGCTGCTGGTGTACGTCCTGGTGTTTCACGCGCAACTCTATGGCTGGCGGTGGTATGCCCGGTGGAAGGAAAGAGAGGGTGAAGCATAACATGAAGAACTGCCTCAAGGTCGAGCGGGCCCGGCACAACATGACGCAACAGGATCTCGCCGACGCCGTGAAAGTATCCCGCCAGACAGTGCATGCCATTGAGACTGGCAAGTTTGTTCCTTCAACCGTGCTTGCGCTCAAGCTGGCCCGTTGTTTCCAGATGCCGCTGGAGCAGCTCTTCACCCTTGAGGAGCACGATTGATCATTCTCACCAACCCAACCCACTGCTCCCCCTGTACCATGAAGACCTTCCTGCACCGCATGGCGGCTGTCGTCAGTCAGCTGTTGCTCACGATCATGCCTGCTGCCGCGAAAACGGGCGACCAGGAGGCGCATGACCAGATGAGCCGCCAGATTCAGGAGCTTTACAACACTGGCAACTATGCGGGAATTCATGACCTGCTGACGACTGGGTTTCAGGCCCAGTTTGACCGGGCGAAGGTGGAGGCGTTCTTCGGGCAGGTGCTGCAACCCACGTATGGCAAGTTCGATGTCATTACTTTTTTGAAGAAGGAAGGGGCTTCGCGGCTGTACAAGGTCGCTGCCGAAAAAGGTGTCGCCACGCTTTCACTCGCGGTCGATGATCAAAACAAAATCGCGGGCATGAAATTCGTGCCTGGCGATCCTAAAGCCGAGGTCAAACGTCCGCTACGCGCCGAGCCCGCCCACGACAACGCTTTGAAGAACGCGCTGGACAACAAGGTTCACAAGGCTGTGGTCGACTTCTATCGCAGGGGAGCGACACCCGGGCTCACTGTCGGCCTGATGTCGGGCTCGGAGTCGAAAATTTACAACTATGGTGAGACCGTCCGCGGCGGAGGAGTGCTGCCTTCCGGCAGTACCATCTATGAAATAGGTTCGATTTCGAAAACGTTCACCTCGCTGCTGCTCGCTCAGGCAGTGGAGGAGAAAAAGATCCGCCTTGATGCGGATGTCCGCCCTTTGCTCAAGGGACCTTACCCTAATCTGGAGAAAGACGGCGTCCCCATCCAGGTGGTGCACCTTGCCAACCATACTTCTGGTCTCCCCAGACTGGCCGATGACCTGAGCAAGCAGCCTCGCTACAATCCGTTGCAGCCGTACCAGAACTACGACTGGGCCATGATGAGCAAGTTTCTGGGCCGCGTGCAATTGAAGACTGTTCCTGGGACAGAGGAGGAATATTCGAACCTGGGGGCCGCCGTATTGGGACATGCAATGGAATCCGTGCTCGGAGACAAGTATGGCGCACTGGTGCGAGATCGCATCTGCAGCCCGCTGGGGATGAAGGATTCGAGCCTGGAGGCGGTTGATCCAGCTCGGTTCGCCAAGGGATATGCTGAAAAGGGCGAGGAAACTCCTGCGTGGGAGATGGGGGACTGGGCTCCGGCTGGCGGCATCCGGTCAACGGTGAAGGACATGCTGCTCTACCTGGAGGCTCATCTGCATCCTCGCTCACCGACTTTCACCAAGGTGACGGAAAAGACCTGGGGGCAGGGGAGGGAAGCCGTGGCATTGGCCTGGCAGCGGACGACGCTGAAAGGGGGCGACACCCTGGTCTGGCACAATGGCGGTACTTATGGTTTCAGCAGTTTCATCGGCTTCATTCCCTCCCGCGACACGGGCATCGTCGTGCTGGGAAACTCCGGTGAGTCGGTCGACGGCCTCGCGATTCAGCTGCTGAAACAGTGATCAGGCTCAGGTCTCTCTCGCCGTGGCCAGGCGGAAAACTGATCGAATGCACTTGGCCGGATTTGCTGTGAGATGAGCCGATTGTACCGTTGAAGCGGGTGCCATTGGTTCTTTCGGCGCGGTCGCGAAGCATTCTGGTTGCGTATTCCTGGTTTGGGAATTTTAGCCAGCATGCATCACGTCTCTTTTCTCCAGGATTTGGCAGTGGTCATGATCGTCGCTGCGATTGTGACCATCGTCTTCCGACAGCTCAAGCAGCCGGTGGTGCTGGGGTACATTCTGGCAGGCGTGATCATTGGGCCGCATACGCCGCCATTCCCGCTGATCTCAGATCCGCATACCATTGAGACGCTTTCAGAGCTGGGGGTGATCTTCCTCATGTTCGCCCTGGGACTGGAGTTCAGCCTGAGGAAACTGACGCAGGTGGGGGTGACAGCCCTGGTGGCGGCCGCCTTTGAGATCCTCTTCATGGTCTGGGTAGGCTACCAGCTCGGTCGTGCCTTTGGTTGGGGCACCATGGACAGCATATTCCTGGGAGCCATCCTCTCTATTTCCTCGACTACCATCATCATCAAGGCTCTGGAGGAGCTGGGCCGTACGAAGGAGCGCTTCGCTCAGCTCATCTTTGGCATCCTCATTGTGGAGGACATCCTGGCGATCCTCATGATCGCCATGCTTTCCGCCTTTGCCACCACAGGCACGCTCGAAGTGGGAGAGGTGGCTCGCACCGTCGGCAAACTCAGCGCCTTCCTGGGGGTGTTGCTGGTGGCGGGTCTCATTGCCGTGCCGCGCCTGCTGAACTACGTCGCCCGCTTCAAAAGCAACGAGATGCTGCTCGTCACGGTGACGGGATTGTGCTTTGGGGTCTCGCTTCTGGCGGTGAAGCTGGGCTACAGCGTAGCGCTGGGGGCCTTCCTCATTGGAGCCATCATTGCGGAGGCCCGCCAGATCGCCCACATCGAGACGCTGATGCACCCGGTACGGGATCTCTTCAGTGCTGTCTTCTTCGTCTCCATTGGCCTGCTCATCGATCCGGCACTGCTTTCGCAGCACTGGCTCCCGATCCTGGTCATCACTTTCGCGGTGGTCGTCGGCAAGGTGCTGACCTGTTCCTTCGGCACATTCATCGCGGGGAATGACCTGCGGTCCTCCATGCGGGTGGGCATGGGGCTGGCACAGATCGGGGAGTTCTCCTTCATCATTGCCGCGCTCGGCCTCTCCCTGAAGGTCACCAGCGGTTTCCTTTATCCCATTGCTGTGGCGGTCTCCGCCCTCACCACACTTCTCACCCCGTACTTGATCCGCAGTTCAGATGCTTCTGTAGGCTTGATCACCCGGCTGACACCGCCTGGACTCATGTCGGCATTGAATGCCTACACCTCATGGATTGGGGGGCTTTCCTCCAACCAGAAGGGGCGTACTGGTGGCACCTTCCTGCGCAAGTGGGGCTGGCAGATCGCGCTGAACCTCCTTTTGACCGCGGCTGTGTTCATTGGGGCCGTGTATTTCAAAGACCACGGGCGCGGCTGGGTGCCGGAGTTGCCAGGGGGGGAGAATGGCTGGAAAGGAGCCATCTGGCTGGCGGCTATGATCTTGAGCCTGCCCCTGCTCATTGCGGCCGTGCGGAAGTGGCAGGCCTTCGGCATGCTGGTGAGCGAGCTGAGCGTCAGCCATGCTGCGGGAGGGGCCAACACCGCTGCCATTCGTTCCGTCATCGCCCGGACGCTCTTTGTGGCGGGATGTCTGGGTGTGTTTCTGTATCTCCTCGTCCTCAGCTCCGCCTTGCTTCCCTCGTGGAATCTCCTGGTGGTGCTGGCCCTGGTGCTCGTGGCTACCACCTTGCTGGCGCGCCGTTCCTTCATCAAGCTGCACTCCAGGGCTCAAATCGCCCTCCAGCAAACACTGAGCGAGCCTCCAGCTCCGCGTCACCAGGAGTCCAAGCCTGAGCTGCCCTCACTGCTGCGGGATGCTGAGCTCGTGATGGTCGCGATTGGTCGCGAGTCACCAGTGGCCAGCCGGCTCATCGCCGAGATTCAACTGCGCACACTCACGGGTGCCAGCATCGTGGGGATCGAAAGAGAGGGGGCCAATCTCATCAATCCCGGGGTGGACGAGGAATTGAAGGCTGGCGATACGGTCCTGCTGTTGGGCACCAGTCATCAGATTGCTGCCGCACGAAATCTGATTGAAGGAACAGTCGAGTCTGCCACATCACTCGAGAAGGAGGAGGGCTGACTAGCCGAACTTGATCCAAGACCCGCCCCCCCCGCAATGAGGGCCGCCCAGACGGGGTTCGTAGGTGGCTTCAGGCAGGATCCAGATGGTCTGGCGACGCTTGCGACGCCGGGCTTTCCACCTCCACATGATCAAAATGAGTCCTGTGAGGCTGCCGCCAGCCGACCAGGCAAGGAGTTGCCAGCGTGCCAGTGCCCAGTCCCTCCAGACCAGCCATGGGCTTGCCGGCACTGGGGGCGGTGGAGGTGCGACTTCTGACATCAGC
>JBGGMQ010000012.1:0-5810 GCA_041287975.1 Verrucomicrobium sp.
TAGATTTTCTTGTCGTCATTGTAGTTGCCATTGGCATTCTCATCCCAAAGAGGCGTGTCGTCGAAATCAGGGTGCGAGGTGATCGCCAGGGCCACGATCCCTTTGGCGTCGCCCATTCCCACATCGGAAGCCTTCAGCGAAGTGGGAAAGACATAGGCCACCACAGGTGCGCCGTCCAGCTGACCCACGGCCTTGGGGGTCGTCTTGCCCGCCGGTCCTTCCAGGTCCATGCTGAAGACCATGACATCAAGGTCATCGCGGTATTCGACGGACACGCCTTTGATCTTCAGGCTCGGGGACTTGGCCAGGGCTGGATCATTGTTGAGCTTGATGTCACACGCTGACGCTGGCTGCACGACCAGGGACAAAAAGGTGGCGGCGACGGTGGAGAAGGTCAGGAACGGTTTCATAGAGGGAGAGGTGATCAGCATTGAAGAACACGAATGCGGGTGGGCCCGACTCCGAGGCCGCCAAGGCCCCGGTGCATGCCACGCACTGCATTCCCCCGTTCCTTGGGAGAGAGCGCAGCGGTGTGACAAAAAATATTCTCGTCCCGGTGCAGCTGAATGGGTGACCTATTCCACCTCGCTCATGTAGCCGATAAATCCCCACTGACCGTTTGAGCCCTGCATGAAGAGTTTGAACGGGACAGGGGTGCCAAGGTCCGGCACAAAGATGGTCAACGGCACAGTGCCGATGCGTTTGATTTCGGTGCCGGTAATGCCATTCAGTGAGATGAACCCAGTGATCTCAAATTCGCTTTGTTTTCCGGAAGGGTGCGTCTCCTTCCATCGCAGCCCCTGCCGTGTCCAATACCTCGAACCCGGGTCTGGTCCACTGTAGTCATAGCGGAACTTGCTGGGCGAGCCGTTGGTGCGGTCCGCGCTGCCACCGGCACTGGTTGCAGGTGGGGCCGTGGCGGCTGGAGATGGAGCAGTGGCGGCTGCCAACGGCACAGGAGGAGACGGTGCCACCGCAGGACCCGATGCTGCCACCTTGGCAGGCTCAGGCGGGGCGGTTCCCAATCCCCTGAGAAAGGCCTGGTACTTTGGATTTGGAGCGATCGCCACCGCAAGCTTTGAGAACTCGACAGCCTGGGGCAGATCCCCCTTCTCTTTGGAGGCTTCGGCGAGCTTGAACAGAGTCAGAGCCAGCCCCTGGGAATAGGAGGCATTGCCGGGGAAGTCCTTTACCAGTCTCTCCTGCTCGGCACGCATCGTATGCCAGACTGGCACCGCCTCTTGTCGACGCCCCGCCATGACAAGCTGGTCTCCAAGAGTGGAGAGTCGGTAGGCCAGTTGTTCCCGATGAGAAACCGTGTTGGGAAAGTCGTTCCGCAGGCTCTGTTGGACGGCCACTGATCGCCTCAACTTGGCGATGCCCTCAACGGCCTTTCCCTGAAGGCAGAGACACTCGCCAAGCCCTTGCAGAACGGCGGCTTGATTCCGGCGGTAGTCACGGTCGGAGGGGTAACTGAGGCAGACTTTCTCGATAAGCTCATCGGCACGACGGAAAGCGACTTCCGCCCGGGTGAGTTGCGACTGGCCGGTGTAGTAGTCTGCCAGCCGAGTGAGACAAGTGGCCAACTGCTGCTGATGCTCTGCCACGCTGGGTCTTGCAGCCACAAGCTTTTCCATGAAGCCTTTGGCCTCCTCAAAGTCGGCTCCAGCTTCATTGTGACGACCCATGTATGTACGAGCCACTCCACGATTGGTCAGAGCGATGCTGAGGCCACTGACAGCCTCATAGATTCCCGGGTCCTCAGCAATGACGCTGCGGAACAATTCCAACGCACGGTCGTAACATTTGCACGCCTCCTCCGGTTTGCCGCTCGCTTCCAGCGAGACGCCGAGGCTGTTGAGCCAGCTGGCCAGGTCTTGACGGCGCTTCGAGTTTTGGGGCTCGCCTGCGACGACAGTTTCGCCAATGGCAATGGCCTTGCGATAGTTTTCATCTGCCTTCGCAAAGTCAGCCTGAAAACGATAAATGTGTGCGATGCGGCTGTACGCCCATGCCTTGTCCGTAAGCAGCCTCGCATCACCCTCGCCTTGGCGGCTCATTTCCTCAAAGTAAGGCAATGCTGATCCGAGCAGCGACAACTGAAGGTCTTGAAAATCCGCATCCCGCATGCGGGGGTTGCTGGTTACCCGACTGAGAAAGAGATCCACGGCTTCTCGTGCGCGATGGTAGTTCGCCTCCGCCTCGGCACGACTTTTCTCGGCCTGGGCAGCCTGCCAGAGACTGACGATGGTGCCCCCAATCAGAGCCACTGCCACGAGGCTCGTGGAAACAAGCGCCCCGCGGTGACGGCGGGCAAACTTGCCCAGCTGATAGTGCCAGGTCGGTGCGGCCGCTGTGACGGGCTGCTGGTCCAGATGCCGTTGCAAGTCGTCCGCCAGAGCCAGCGGAGTGGCATAGCGGCGGGAGCGGTCCTTTTCCAGCGCCTTCAAGACGATCCAGTCCAGATCCCCCTTCAGCGCCCGTGCCAGGCGTGCGGGCTCAAGGCCACGGTTGGCAGCCGCCTTCACCGAAGCTGACGTTTCTTCCTGAACCAGAGCACTGGGGCGGACCGGTTCCGCATCACGAATCTGCCGCAGGACTTCCGGCAAGGGCCCCGCTTCCGCAGGGAAGGGCGTGCAGCTCGTGAGCAGCTCGCAGAGGACCACGCCCAGGGCGTAGACATCGCTGCGAGTGTCCACATCAGGCATGCTGCCAGCCTGCTCCGGGCTCATGTAGCGGGGAGTGCCTACCACCATCCCCATCCGGGTACGCAGCACGGAGTCTGACTCCGAAGAGTTCTCATCCTCGGCTCCCAGTGCCTTGGCGATGCCGAAGTCGATGACTTTGGGAACCGGTCTGCCTTCCACCTCGGTGACAAGCAAATTGGAAGGCTTCAGGTCGCGATGCAGGATGGCCTTCTGGTGCGCATGCTGCACCGCCTGACACACGGGGATGAAAAGCTCCAGCCGCTCCCGCAGGCCCAGCTTGTGCTCATCGCAGTAATCCGTGATCGCGGAGCCCTTGACAAGCTCCATCACAAAGTAGGGGCGGCCGTTCGAGGTCGTGCCAGCATCCAGCACCGCAGCGATGTTTGGATGATCCATGAGAGCCAGCGCCTGCCGTTCGCTCTGAAAACGGGCGATGATCTCCCGGCTGTCCATGCCGGGCTTGACCAGCTTGAGCGCCAGTTCGCGATGAAAGGGCTGCGTCTGCTCCACCCGCCACACAAAGCCGAAGCCACCTTCCCCCACCCGATTCAGCAGGCGATACCTGTCGATGAAATCCCCGGCTCGTTCGCCCACCCCATCGGCAGCAAGGCTTACGTCATCCTCTGTGGAATGGGTCAGAAAACCCAGGTCCAGGAGCCCCGCGACAGTGCTCCCCCCTGTGTCCTCTTTAGGATGAAGTTCCGGATCCTCGGCCATGACGCGACATGTTTAGTGCACCCGCCCGCGTCATGCCAGAGGCTTCTTTGCTCTCTCTTCAGCCTCGCAGCACCGCCCTCAGGGCTCGCAGTTCTTCATCGATCCGTTCATCGTCAGGTTCATGAAGGGTGGCCGCGATCTTGGACCGCAGGCATTCACGAAACTTTTTGCGCAAGCGGCTCACGATTTGCCTCACCGCTTCCTGAGTCATACCCAGTTGCGCAGCCGCATTCCCATAGTTGGTTTCGTTGATGGTCTCGGGGTTCAAGCACGACTCCAGCACTTCAAACAGCCTGCCTCGGCCCGCCGCCTTTTCTGTGTTTCCCAGTTGCTGCAGCGCCCCTCGCAAAACTTCATGCGCCCAGGCCCGGTCATAGGAAAGCTCAGGCGTTTCAAGGGCAGCCATATCCACGTCACAGGCTTCGCCCAGTTCTCCGGCATTCAACGAGATGAAATGCATCCCGCCCCCACGCTTCAGGGCGGAATCCCGGTCCTTCACGTCGCGAATGTATCGCTGGAAAATCTTCAGCAAAAACGTCCGTAGTGTGCCCAGCTCACGACTGGCCGTATGCAGCACCCCATGCTGGAGCAGGTAGGCAAAGAAGCCTTGCGTGAGATCCTGTGCATCATGAACGTCATGTCCCAGCCGGCGGGAGAAGGCATACAACGGCCGCCAGTAGTCCTGACACAGGCCGCTCAGAGCTTGCTGGCGGCGCTCCGTG
This sequence comes from Verrucomicrobium sp., assembly GCA_041287975.1. GTDB lineage: Bacteria > Verrucomicrobiota > Verrucomicrobiia > Verrucomicrobiales > Verrucomicrobiaceae > Verrucomicrobium. The sequence continues at coordinate 4,148 of JBGGMQ010000012.1, forward strand.
TTGTCAGAGCATGCGGCACTGACCACCGCCGTCCACTGGGTGTTCGGGAATGCACTCTTTACGCCGTCCATGATCCCACGGGAAAACAGTTCCATTCGAAGTCAAGATGAATGGGGCGAGGTTCCAATCCCGACCGCATGGTCTATTGCGAGTCATGAATGCCAGTGCTACCCGGCGTGCTTGCGTCGAGCCCCTCGACGTTCATTCCCTTGCTCCTTCCTCCTTGATGTCATGAAGCTTCGTTTCCCGTGTCTTCTCTCCGCCATTGCCACGGCATCGGCCGCTGCCAGCTTGCAGGCGGAAGTGACGCTCAATGCCTTGTTCAGTGACCACATGGTACTTCAGCGAGAGCGGCCCCTGCCCGTCTGGGGCAAGGCAGATCCCGGCGAGCAGGTCGCGGTGACCTTCGGCAATGAGACCGCGCAGGCCACAGCCGACAGCTCGGGCAAATGGATGGCCATCCTCAGCCCCAAGCCGGTCTCAAGAGCAGGCCAGACCCTGAAGGTGAAAGGCAAGACGAACGAACTGGCTGTGGCGGACATCCTGGTGGGTGATGTCTGGCTGGGCACAGGGCAGTCGAACATGGACTGGAGCCTGAGCCAGACCGACCGGAAGGACGACATCGTCAAGATGCCTCCCGGCACCTTTGCCAACATCCGGCTTTTCAAGGTGGCGGAAACAGTAGCGGACGCCCCAGTGACGGATGCTGCAGGCAAATGGACGTCGGCGGGCACACAGGAGATCCTCCAGTTCAGCGCCACCCTTTTCTACTTTGCGGAGGAGCTGCAAAAGCATCAACCCGACGTGCCTCTGGGTCTCATCCGTTCTTCGGTGGGAGCCACCAATCTCTATTCCTGGATCCCCAATGAAGTACGGGATTCCAGTCCGGCAGCCCAGCCGCTGCGCACCTGGTGGGGCAATGCCATCAAGACCTGGACGCCAGAGAAGCAGGCCCAGCGGGACAAAGAGACCGCCGACTATCTCGCGGCGGTGGAATCCTACAAACAACGCAAGCAGCCTCTGCCGAAGGAGGTGGTGAAGCCCGGTGAACTCCTCGGCCCCAAATGGTCACGTCGCCCCTCCGCATTGTACAACGGGATGATCGCCCCGCTGCAACCTTTCGCGATTCGTGGTCAGATCTGGTACCAGGGCGAGTGGGACTCCAAGTACGACTGGGTGCAGAGCTATCACGATCTCTTCGTGGCCTATGCTCAGTCCTACCGCAGCGCTTGGGTCGCAAAGTCCGGCGCAAAGGCCCTCGGAGATTTTCCCATCTACCTCGTGCAACTGCCTGCCCGCGAGCCCAGCGACGGGCGCTACTGGCCGCATATGAGAGAGGTTCAGGAAAAGCTCGCCAAGGACGTGCCCAACAGCGGTTTCGTAGTGACCTATGACACCAATGACCCCAAAGAGCTGCATCCCAGGGAAAAGTCCCCGGTGGGCAAACGTCTGGCATGGCTGGCCCTGGCCAGGACGTATGGTGTGAAGGTACCGTGGCAGGGACCCCGCTTCCTGTCCATGAAGCCGGCGGCCCAAGGCCTGGAAATCGCCTTCGATACAGGCGGCGGCGATCTGAAAAGTCATGATGGAGAACCTCTGCGCGGGTTTGAGCTGGCAGGTACTGATGGCATCTACCACCCGGCGCTGGCAGAGATCCGAGGGA
>JBGGMQ010000013.1:0-4539 GCA_041287975.1 Verrucomicrobium sp.
GTCGCTGCTCTTTGGCGATCCTGCCCGCGCCACTTCCACTACGATCAAGGCGGAGTCCCGCCGCCTCATGCTGGAGAAGGTGGAGACCCGGCCCGGAGGGTTCGAGGTGCGAACCATCACGGTGAATGTCCGGCACCCCGCCATCAGCACCGGGGGCACCACCACCCTGAACGACCGGGAGAAAGGACCGCCTCTTACTTCCAGTTGGGATGAGCTGCTGACCCTGGAGTTCAATGGTGAGAGTCCTGGAGTGGCGGCGGTGGAGATCATGCCCGCCGGGTCGGTCACCACCGTTTTCATCGCTGGAGACTCCACCGTCACTGACCAGCGGAATGAACCCTGGGCTGGCTGGGGGCAGATGCTGCCGGGATTCTTTGACCGGAGTGTCGCTATCTCGAACCATGCGGAGTCGGGCCTGGCGTTGCGGTCATTCGATCGCCAGAAGCGGCTTGAAAAGGTGCTGAGCATGATGAAAAAGGGTGACTACCTCTTCATCCAGTTCGGGCACAACGACCAGAAGGACAAAAGCCCCGACGCCGGCCCCTTCACCACCTACAAGGCTAGTCTCAAGGGGTATGTGGAAAGAACGCGTGCGAAAGGCGGCCTGCCGGTGCTCGTCACGCCCATGGAGCGCCGCCGTTGGGAGGGAGGCACTCTGCAACCGACTCTCGCTGACTATGCAGAGGCTGTCCGCCAGGTGGGCGCGGAGGACAAAGTCCCGGTGATCGATCTTAATGCGATGAGCACCAAGCTCTACACCGCACTCGGACCCGACACGTCCATGCGGGCCTTTGCCTTCTATCCAGCCAATACCTTTCCGGGTCAGAGCGAGGCCCTGCGGGACAACACCCACCACAACACCTTTGGCGGCTACGAGCTGGCCCGTTGCATCGTGGAGGGCATCCGTTCTCAAGTGCCTGAACTGGCGGTGCGGCTGAACAAAAAAGCCGGCACGTTTGATCCCGCAAAGCCTGACTCTCCCGATCAGTTCAAACTTCCTCGAAGCCCGGCCGCAGGCGCTGCTCTCACACCGGAGGGCAGCTAGGCCGGGAGGAGGTGGGGATATTGTGATCGCCTTTGAATTTCCGATCTGTTAACCATAGTTGCTATGAGCTTGCGTCTTCAGTGCATTGCGTTGGTGCTCCACGCGCTTCTCGTGACTGCGGGTCATTCGGCAAATTGGTATGTAGCTCCTGAACCCGCAGGCCAGGACGAGGCGGATGGCAGCCTTGAGAAGCCCTTCGCCACCATCAGCCGGGCGCAGGAGGCCGCATCACCGGGCGACACCGTGCTTGTTCGCGGCGGTAGGTACACGATGACGGATACCATGATCACCAGTCGTAAGAGGATCTTCAGCCGCGTGATCACGCTGGACAAGAGCGGCACTCCGGGAAAACCCATCACTTACCGTGCCTGCAACGACGAGCCTCCTGTGTTTGACTTTAGTCAGGTGAAACCCGCTGGTCAGCGGGTCTCGGCCTTTTACGTCAGTGGATCCTGGCTGCATCTCCAGGGCATTGAAGTCGTCGGCGTGCAAGTCACGCTGAAGGGGCATACGCAATCCATTTGTGTAGAGAGCCAGGGCAGTCACAATGTCTTCGAACAGCTGAAACTTCATGATGGTCAGGCCATCGGGATTTATCACGTGCAAGGCTCTCACAACTTGTTCCTCAACTGTGATGCCTGGAACAACTGGGACTACACCTCTGAGGGTGGGGTGGGCGGCAATGTCGATGGTTTCGGATGCCATCCTCCCAAGGGCAGCGTTGGCAATGTCTTCCGCGGCTGCCGCGCGTGGTTCAACAGTGACGACGGCTTTGACTGCCTGGGTGCCCATGAAAGCGTGGTCTTCGAGCATTGCTGGGCGGCGCACAACGGCTACACCAGCACCTTCAAGTCCGCAGGGGATGGCAATGGCTTCAAGGCGGGAGGCTACGGTGCCGCGCTGCCTGAGAACCTTCCCAAGACCATTCCGCGACACGTCGTCCGCTTCTGTCTGGCCGTAGGAAATAAGAAAAGCGGATTCTACGCCAACCACCATCCCGGCGGCGGTGACTGGATCAACAATTCCGCTTACCGCAACGGGACCAACTACAACATGCTGTGCCGTCTCAGCGACAACGTCACGGACGTGGACGGCTTCGGGCATCGATTGATGAACAACCTCGGATTTGGCTCCCGGAATGAAGTGGCCAACATGGCCGCTGCTCGTTGCGACCTGGCTGGCAACTCGTTCTCCACGGACATGAAGCCAAGTTCCACAGACTTCCTGAGTCTGGGTATCGATGAAATGTTCCTTCCCCGTACAAAGACAGGCGAGTTGCCCAAGATGGGATTCATGCAGCCCACGACCAAGAGTGCCCTGGTTGATGCAGGCGTAGACGTCGGTTTTCCCTTCAAGGGACTGAAGCCTGCGATCGGAGCCTTTGAGCATGCTTCAGGGTCCCAGTCCGCCAGCAATTGACGGAGGGCGATCTTGTCTCGCAAGGTGTCCGGTTTAGGTGGAATTATCGTCACGAACCCTGCCGCTTTTTATCATTGGTCTGCCATCGAGCGGTGAATCCAATACGAAAAAACTCCCTTGTTGAGGTGAGTGAGGCCGTCATTCAAGCGGAGTGTAAATCGCTGGCAATGAGCTTTTTACATTTAGCATGGCGAAGCGGAATCGCCTCGGGTTTCCGGTGAGGGTTATGCATGAAGCTGATCCCATTAACCCGTTTGGGGTAATTGTCGCTCCCCGTCTGTTTGATAGGCTTTGGTCAATAAATGACCCAATTGCTCCAGACACCTAATTTAGTCCTGACCTGCAACCGCCAGAGAGCGGGATGGTTCATGATCGTGTCCCGCATGCTCGCAGGCGCGAATGGGTTCACCAAAAACGAGACGCTGTCCGTCAACGACTCCCATGCCAACGCTGGTAGTTACAACGTCACTGCCGCTGACACCCGGCTCGGGAGCTTGGGCAGTATTGGGTCTGTCCGGGCTGGCCATGCGTCGCAACACTTCGCGCAAGGTCGAAATACTGTGGGAGGATCGAACCTTATGAAAAATACAACTCCCAACTTCGCTCACGCCGTAGCCAGCGCCTTTACTCTGATCGAGATGGTCGTGGTGATCGGCGTCATCGGCATCCTGTTCGCCGTTATGTGGCCCGCCTTGGGCGGCATGCTGGGCGGTCAGAACATGACCAAGTCCATCACGGACATCTCAGGTCTGCTGGAGCAGGCCCGCTCCCACGCCATGGCAAAGAACACCTATGTCTACGTGGGCCTCGTTGAGACGGATGAAACCAAGGAAAGTCCCGAGGCGGCGGTTCAAGGGGGCAACCTCACGGCGGCGGTCATGATGTCCACCACGGGTGTCCGCCCGCTCACCGCAGATGGCGCAGAGCTGGCCGCATTGTCACCGCTCTACCGGTTCGAGAACCTCAAGCTGGAAAGCATCGGCACCGAGGGCAACCTGGCGCGCAAATCAGGAGATGACGTCATCAATCTCGCCGGCACCACCACGAAAGGGTTCGCGAAATTCACCTGGAACGCCAACGGCGGCACCGGGCTGACCTTTGAAAAAGTCATCGAGTTTGATCCTCGTGGCGTGGTCCGCTTCTCCAGCAAAAACAGCATCGAAGGCTGGATCGAAATTCCCCTGCAAAGTGCCCGTAGCAAAGACAACTCAGTCGCCGCCTTGCAGGTGGATGGCGTCACCGGAGCCGTCAGAATCTACCGCCCATGAAAATCCAAGCCACATCCCGCAAATCTGCCTTCACCCTCGTTGAGGTCACCCTCGCCATCGGCATTGCCGCCGTCTCAATGCTGGGCGTTGTCGCCCTGCTGCCCATCGGCATCGCCTCCAACCGGGATTCTGTGAACACCACTCACGCAGCCAGTCTGGTGGAGGCCGTGATCATGGATCTCAAAGGGGTGGCCGACGGCGGCACCTCGCTCGTTTACGGGCTCAGCATGACTGCTGAGGAGGCGCCAGCGGTGGTGTATTTCAAAGCCGACGGCTCCAAATCGACGGACGTGACCGCAGCCGACTACCGGGCGTCCGTGACCGTGACGCCGCCCGCCGCCCGGTTCTCCCCCGCCCTGGTACGGGTGGTTGTTTCCTGGCCCGCCACTGAAAGACCAGCCAACTCTTATGAGGCGCTCACCGCCTTTGTTCCCAACCTGCCCCTTACCCTGCCATGACCACGCAAAGTCCTTCCGCACGGCCTCGGCACCGCCGCTGCGGTTTTTCCCTGATTGAGCTCCTGGTGGCAATGTCTGTGCTTTCTCTGCTCGTGCTGTTGATCGTGCAGGTCGTGAATGGAGCCTTGGGTTCGACGAATCTGAGCCGCAAACGCATTGATGCCGACAGCGAAGCCCGACGCATTTTTGACCGACTCGGGTTCGATCTCGCTGCGATGCTCAACCGGCCCGACGTGGACTTCCTGGTGCGGAAGACGGCGGGCAATGACGAGATGTACTTCTTCGCCGAGGCTCCCGCTCGATTGGGCGGCGGTGTTGTGACTCAGCCCGTCTCACTGGTCGGCTATCG
>JBGGMQ010000014.1:0-6025 GCA_041287975.1 Verrucomicrobium sp.
AGATGCTCCGTCCCCACATAGTTGTGGTTGAAGCGGTCCGCTTCTTTGCGGGCCAGCGCCAGCACTTGCTGGGCGCGAGGGGTAAAGTTATTCATCATCGGATTCAGGGGGTGGCGCATTCTCAGCGCTGTCTGTGGATACGTTAAGAGGCTCGGGTACGGATTTCAATAGCTGTCGGGTAATTTCAGCCCGGCGGGTATCGCGCTCTTCTGGCGACAGTTCTCGCTGGGCGGCAAGCTGCAGGTGCGCCGGCTGGATCTCCAGCAGAAGGGCGTCCAGCAGCCCTCGGTCGCACTCCGTGACGATGTCCAGATCGGCGCCGAGGCGCAGGAGGGAGAGCTGGGTGAGTGCCTCCTTGGAATTCAAGATATGAGCAAAACGCAGGGTCGCATAGGCGCGGCCCACCTGGTCCCGCAGCATGGTGGGACTTTCATGGATGAGTTTTTCACGGGCATTGCTTTCTGCCTGCACGATGTGCTCGGCCACACTTTCAATGCGACTGATGAGCTCTCCTTCCGTTTCGCCAAGGGTATGCTGGTTGGAGACCTGGAAGAGGTTTCCCAGAGCTTCGGTGCCTTCACCGTAGAGACCACGAACGGCCAGGCCGATCTTGCTGACTGCGTTCATGACCTGCTTGATCTGCTCCGTGAGGACCAGCGCTGGCAGGTGAAGCATGGCGGAGGCACGCATGCCAGTGCCCACATTCGTCGGGCAGGCGGTGAGGTAGCCCATGCGAGGATCAAAGGCATAAGGCAAATAAGCCTCCAGTTCGCTATCCACCCGGTTCACCGTTTCATAAGCCGTGCGGAGATCCAGACCAGCGCGAATGCCCTGGATCCGGAAATGATCCTCCTCATTGATCATGATGGCCAGACTCTGGCGACGGTCGATAAGGACCGCGCAGCCGGTCGAGCGGGCTGCATGCTCACGACTGACCAAGTGGCGCTCCACGAGCACCTGCTTCTTGGTCTTGGAAAGGTTCGAGTACTCGTCATTGAAGCCGTCCTTCATTTCCGGAAGGCTCGCGACCGTAGGCCGCACTTCATTCATGAGCTCCACGCGCTGACGTTCGGACGACCAGCCAGGGAAGGACCAGCCGCGCAAATTCCTCGCCAGCCGGATCCGGGACGTCATGACAATGTCCGAATGGGGGCCACGTCCCTGCATCCAATCCGCAGGGTTTTTGAGGAGGGTGGTGAAGCGCATTTTCAGGTAAAGATAACGTTGCTCTGCATGTATAGACTACGCGCGGTGGCAATTCGATGAGAAGAAAAATGCGGGCGGTGCAAAGTTGTCCTTCCCGTCCAGCAGAGCAGCCATAGCGCCAACACGCCAGAACGAAATGAGGGCAGTGACAAGTTCACACTGATTTCCCCCAATCGCAGGGCAAATCTGTGCCAAAAAACCTCCCAAAATTACGGTCAGATCTTGTCCTCAATCGCACGCATCTCATCGCGCAGTCGGGCAGCGTCTTCATACCGCTCCTCCAGCACTGCCAGATCGATGGCAGCCTTGAGATCGGCGTGCTTCTTCTTCGGGCTCACGGGAGCTGCCGGAGGCGGGGGCGGCGGCGCCGTGGGGGTCGGGCGCTCGGAGCGGGACACTTGGGGCGTCACATTCGCATTGCGACCGGGGACCTTGCCGACATGACGCGTGCCCTTGTGCATGGCGCGCAGCATGTTGTCCAGATCGTCTGCAAAAGTCTGATAACATTCGGGGCAGCCCATGCGCCCGATTTTCTTGAGATGGGCGCGGGTGAAACCACACTCCGGACATGCCAGGGAGTCATCCTCCACCGCTGTGGGGCGTGCCTTCTTCTGGGCGGCATTCCCCAGGAGAAAGTCCGCCAGCTGGAAGCCTGTGGGATCCGTGACCCCCTTCTCCTTCGAGCATTTGTCGCACAAATTCACCTGCGTCATTTTCCCGTCCACAATCTGGGTCAGGAACACTGAGGCTTCGTTGTCGCACATGTCGCACTTCATGACGGTAGGAGAACGGGAGGGGCGGGAGCGCCCCTTGTTTTCTGCCTGAAAGAGGGGGCTCCCTCAAGAATGATTACGCAGGATAAACCACCGGCGTGCCAGTGGAATTGGCCAGTGCCTTAAATTTGGCAACCAGACGCTGCCTCAGCGGGCCGGGTTTGCCGTCGCCAATGATACGGCGATCCAAGGCCACCGCGGCGATGACTTCAGCAGCCGTGCCGGTGAGAAAGCACTCGTCAGCCACAAAGATGTCGTGACGGGTAAGATTGGACTCGATGACAGGATTGCCTTCTTCTTCGAGCAGATCCATGGCCACGCGACGCGTGATGCCGTCCAGACCACCTGCGGAAATCGGTGGGGTGTAGACTTTGCCGCCCTTCACGAGGAAGAGGTTGTCGCCTGTGCACTCGGCCACATAGCCCTGCTCGTTGAGCATCACGCCTTCCTCACCACCGCCCTGGATGGCCTCAATTTTGGCCATGACGTTGTTGAGGTAGTTGAGCGACTTCACCTGTGGGCTGAGCGCCGCCGGAGCCGGACGCCGGGTGGCGCACGTGATCATGGTCAGCCCTTTTTCGTACTTTTCCGCAGGATAGAGACTGATGGAACCCGCGATGATGAACACGCTGGCCTTCGGGCACTGGTAGGGATTCAGGCCCAGAGAGCCCACTCCACGGGTCACCACAAGGCGGATGTAGCCGTCGCGCAGATTGTTGGCGGCAATCGTGTCCAAGGTGGCTTTCTCCAACTCCTCAAAGGAAAGAGGAACGGTGAGACAGATCGACTTCGCGGACTCATAGAGACGACGAAGGTGCTCCGTCAGGCGAAAAACACGGCCGCTGTAGAAGCGAATGCCCTCAAAGACGCCGTCCCCGTAAAGCAGACCGTGGTCGAACACGCTGATCTTGGCTTCCGACTCGGAAACAAGGTTGCCGTCAAGGTAGATGAGAGGGGGCTGGGCCATGGAGAGCCCGCAGCATGCCTGAATTGGGCTGAACTTCAAACCGCAAACGCCAAAAATCAACAAAACGCCTCGCCGTCTTGTGCTGAGGGGCCTTTTTCAGCCGCAAATTCAGTCAATCAACCCCTTGTTGAGCACCAGCTTGCGATCGCCGCGCTCCGCCAGATTGGTGTCATGCGTTACCACGACCAGGGTCTTCTTGGACTCATTCACCACTTCGAAGAGCAGATCCATGATTTGCTTGCCCGTCGCCGAGTCCAGATTCCCCGTCGGTTCGTCAGCCAGGATAATCGGCGGGTCATTGATGAGTGCCCGAGCCAAAGCAACGCGCTGCTGCTCGCCGCCAGAGAGTTCGGTGGGCAGGTGATACAGACGCTCGCCGAGTCCCACCCGGGAAAGAAGTTCTTTGGCCCGAGCCAGTGCTGGATTACCCCCGATCATGGAGGGCAACGTCACATTTTCCACTGCCGTCAGCTCCGGCAGCAGATGGTAGTTCTGGAAAACGAAGCCGAGCTCCTTGTTGCGCAACTGGGCCCGCTTGCTGGGTGTCGAGGCATACAGAGACTGTCCGCCGATTTTGACATCGCCCTGAGTGGGCTTTTCCAAGCCGCCAAGGATGTAGAGCAACGTGGTTTTTCCCGAACCCGACGCTCCACAGAGGAAGAGCTTTTCACCCTGGGTCACACTCAGTGACACCCCTTTGAGGGCATGCACTTCATGACCGGCAAGCCGGTAGCGACGGTGCACATCATGAACCTGGAGGGCGGGGGTATCGGGCATCGCGACCAACAGTCAGCGAAGGTGTCCTCACGTCAACCCATTACCTGTGCCCCTTCCCCTGACGACCAACAACCCGCCCCGAGTCCAGCGTCCCTCCGAGACGCAATTCCAAAATACACCCCTACCGGTGGATGTCTCCACCGGCTAATTTCCGTGGTCCCTCCGGGACCGGGATCCACCCTGACTGGTGGCAATGAAAGCCATGAACAAAACGGACTCTCGCCGACTGCATCCCTCAGCCTCTGCACCCCGGCAACGTGTCCCCCTCCGCGGCATGTGTAACCCATGTTCTGGACCTAAAGTGTTACCTATGTATTGAACCTGCTCCCTTTCCAGCCGCCCACTGCCCATTTACTTTCCTTGTGGAATTCCCGTGCCTCGCTTCGTTCCCCTCACCATGTCCGAGTCAGAACCCCGCTTTGCCGTCGCCCAGCTCGATGAAATTCCCCCGACTCCCTGCCCCTGCGGCCAGGCCCGTCGCGCATTCAAGGAACCATGGAACACCCTGGCGAGTGTGCACCTCACCGACATCCATGTAGACAGCAAGCTGCACTACCACAAGAAGATGACGGAGATCTACATCGTCCTGGAAGGCGAAGGCCATCTGGAGATCGATGGGCAGATCGTGCCCCTGAAGCCCATGACCTCCGTCATGATCCGGCCCGGCTGTGTGCATCGCGCTGTGGGAAAATTGCGCATCATCAACGTGCCCATGCCGCCATTCGATCCGGCAGATGAGTTTGAAGTTTGACGTGCAAACTGCCGTCGCAGTCCCGTATCCTCGCACCATGAAGCCTTCCGCCCTCCTTACCTTTGCCTGGCTCGCCCTTGCGGGGCTGGGAACGACTCCTGCTGCCACGCCCACTGAAGCCGCAAAACCATCGACTCAGAAGGCCAAAGGCATGCCCGAAGGTGTCGCGGATCTGGCCATCGGTGCGGCTGCGCCAGATTTCTCCCTGCCCGGCATCGATGACAAAAAACACACCCTGGCCGACTACAAGGACGCCAAGGTGCTCATGGTGGCCTTCATCTCCAATCACTGCCCGGATTCCCAAGCTGCGGAAGGTCGCATCAAAAAGCTGGTCGCAGAGCTGAAGGGTCAGAGCTTTGCGCTGGTCGCCATCAACCCCAACAACCCCGCCTCGCTGCGACTGGATGAGCTGGGTTACTCCAAGTACAACGACAGCTTCGACGAGATGAAGCTGCACGCCAAGGAGCAGGGCTTTGATTTCTCCTATCTCTATGACGGCGAAACGCAGGCCGCCGCGAAGGCCTACGGTTGCCTCGCCACGCCCCATATCTTCATCTTCGATGCAGAGCGCAAACTCCGCTACAAAGGTGCCTTTGATGACTCCCGGTTTGGCGACCCTGCCACGGTGAAATCCGAAGATGCCCGCAACGCCACCCTCGCGCTGCTGGCAGGAAAGCTAGTAGACGTGGAGACTTCAAAAGTGCATGGCTGCTCCACCAAGTGGCTGACCAAGAAAGCTGCTGCCGCCGAGGACGACCAGAAGTGGGCGAAGATGCCAGTAGACCTCGAAACCATCGACGCGGCCGGCGTGGCCGCCCTCCGGAAAAACGGCACCAAGAAAGTCCGCCTCTTCAACGTCTGGGCCACCTGGTGCATCTCCTGTGTGGAGGAGTTCCCGGAAATCACCAAGACCGCACACAAGTTCGGCCTGCGGGACTTCGAGCTAGTGACTATCAGCCTCGACCAGCCCGAGGAGAAGGCAAAGGTGAAGGAGTTCCTGGAGTCCCAGGGTGCCGCCATTCCCGCCAAGATCAAATCAACACTCAAGGCCGAAGGCCGCACCACCAACAGCTACATTTTCACAGGCGGCAGCCATGAGGAGCTCGTCAAGGCGCTCGATCCGCAATGGGAAGGGCCCACGCCTTTCACCGTGCTGGTTGCGCCCAATGGCGATGTCATCTGGCGTCACACCGGGGAAGTAGATGGCGAAGAAATGCGCGGCAAGATCCTGGAATACATGGGTCGCTACTACAAGCCAGACTGAGTCCGCCCCCCCCCTCTCCTTCTTCCAATCGCCTGATGAAACTGCGCCATTTTCTCACCGGAGGCGCGATCTGCCTCTTTGTCATCGCCACCGCCCCTGTGTTTGCGCAAAATGCGGCAGGCGCAGAGACCTTGAAACAGTCTGCCGACTCGTGGTTCGAGGATGGCGTCGCCCTTTTCTTTGCTGGAAAAGTGAAGGAAAGCGTCGCCGCATTTGACCAGGCCATCAAACTCTCCCCGGAGCTGGCTCCTCTGCTGTGGCAGCGAGGGCTGGCGCAGTACTATGCT
>JBGGMQ010000015.1:0-3779 GCA_041287975.1 Verrucomicrobium sp.
CGGTATGGGCTGGGATGCGCATCGCACCACGGTCGGCACGAAGTGGGGCAAAGGGCCTGCCGAAGTGCTGGGCGTGAGTATAGACGTTACCCTGCCTGGCAAATCCGGCACATCATGGAAAGTTCAGGCTCTGGATGCGACGGGCCAACCCAAGGCCGACGCCACTACCGAGGGTGGCATACTGAAGATCCGTCCCGAAGCGAAAACCGTATGGTGGCTGCTGACGCGATAGGCGACGAGACTTGCAGCTGACCTTGTTGTACTGAATGGGTGATATGGTCGCCGCCGCCTGTATCACCCAAATGGTGCCCTGCGCTCCATTGTTGCTGAATTCATGATTTCGTTCGTACTTGCCATCTTCGCTGTCTCAACATTGCTCAGTCTGTTGCTTACAGGCGGTCAGTGGCTGTACTGCCTGCTTGTGGGCATTCCAGTGACCAAGGTGCAGTTGTTTCATGGAAACACCCTCGTGAGCTGGACCCGGGGTTCGCTTACGATCGGCCTGGGCTTGATTCCCACGGGCAGTTTCCTTGTCTATGACGTACCGGCGTTTCGCCCGCGATCGTTGCTGGTACGATGGGGGATTTCTCTGCTCGGGCCTTTGGTCCTTCTGGTCGCCGCCGCTGTTCTACTGGGAGTGTATCAGTCCTGCATCAGGTTGTTTCCGGGATGGGGCAGCTTCTCCTTGGCATTCTGGAACCTCATAAAACGGCATGGCCCTGCATCGCCAGATTGCACCAGATATTTGGCGAATCTCTGTGGCAGTTCGTTGGAATTCTGGCGGCCAAACTCGCCGCATGGAATCTGCTGCCCCTTGGAGTGATTTCAGCGGGACGAGTCCTGTTGGAGCCTTTCAATCCGGAGCCGGAAGGCCTCAACCCCGCAGTGGCATTCTACATGACAGCGAGTGCCCTCGTCTCCATCGGAGGAATGGTTGTCTGGGGCTATGTTATCGCCAGATATGCCCTCCAGGGCACGCTCTAACGCGAACGGTCTGCCCCGCACATCGCATCACGGGCGCACAATGGACCATCCTGCCCGGGTGAACCCAGCCATGGCTTTGTCAGTGATGCCACCTGTCAGCAGCAGTGTAGGCTGGCGGGAAGTGAGGTCATCGCGCTGGGCGAAGTCCGCCACACTCTCAGTCCAACTGATGTAGTCCACAGGTGCAGGAACGACATATGGCCCGCCGTGCTCTCTTGCCCCAGGGAGATTTCCTGCCACGAGAAGTTCCGTGCAGCGAGCCTTTCCGGCCGCTTGTCGCACTGCGAGCAACTGGAGCGAACGATCCAGGAATTCGGCCTGCCCGAGCGTGGTGCAGGTGGCAGCCAGGGCGACGATGGAGACTCGTCCCTGGACTGGCGGCAGCGCCTGTAAAGAGCGCAGCAGAGACTGCCGAAGTGTCGGTGTCAGAATCGTATTGGTGGAGAAGTGCCGAATGACCTCGGCAGGTACCCGCATCGCTTTCAGGGCTTCAAAGTTGCGCAGTTCCAGTTCTCCGCTGTCCATACGGTACACTTCGTCAGGCAAACCCACGAACTCGGTGGCTGACACGGCCGTGGACACTCCACCCGTTGCGGTTGCCATCCCGATCTTGAGCGGCAACCCGCCTCCGAAGAACGCCCAAGTGACCTTGTCCATCTCCTCCTGCAGGCGGGAATTGTCACTGTAGGGATCCACCTGGAGTTGGTGCGCGCATTCCAGCTTCGCTTGATCATACCCCAGCGCATTCTTGGCGGCTTCACCCATCGTCTTTCCGGCGTCTTTAAGTCGCTCCACAGGCGGTTGGTCTGACTGTTTGCTCTCAGCCATTTTGGTTTGAGCCGACTCCGCCGCATTTTCAATGGTCCGGCCCAACCGTTTGAAGAAGTGCCCCACGGAGTGTGGCACTTCTTTGACCGCAGCGGAGGGATTCTTGATGATGTTCTTCACCGCCGCCACCGGTTGGGCCACGGATCGCTTCAGGCCTTCGGCGAAGAGGTCGCTCTTGCTCACCTCAATCAGTTTCTGAATGGCGTAGATCTCGGTAATGCGCTGACGTGCCTGAGCCGCCGAGCTGCAGATGAAGATGCCGTAGTCTGAATCGATCACCACCTGAGCCAGGTATCCGTCTGTCGCCGCCAGTTCGCGCACACGATGGTAGGGGCCCTGCATCAGTTGGGGTTCGAGGAGATCCACTGTGCGCACCACGGGAGGTAGCTCGAACGCCGTCGTCGCGTCATCAGGCACCGCCCTCACCGTAGCGGCTTCGGTCTGTGCGAAGCTGTCTCCGTCCAGAGCAAGACAGGAAAACCCAACCCCCAGCAGCACACACTTGGCGGCCGTGTTTCGAAACCGAATTGGGAAAAATGAAGTGTTGCTCATGGGGAGACGGGCGAGTGAGACGAGACGAAGAAGCCGATGTTGGGGATACGTACGAGGGAGTGGACGATAGTTCCTTGAATGAATCGCTGGTCGTGGCATGCCCTGCGCTCGCAAAGCTGAGACACCAGAGGTCACTTTTGAGCAAAAGCGATGGGCGGCTGTCCACCAGTGGAGTCCAGCCCCGGCTTGGCCTCTTGTTCGTTTGACTCCCCAATTTCGAATTTCTGCCTTCAAAAATGTCCAGCCTAGATCGTCGTGATTTCTGCACCCTGCTTACCTCCAGCACTGCCGCCCTTTTTCTCTCGCAGTGCTCCTCTCCTCCACCTCCGCCGCCTCAGCAAGTCTATGCACCGCCACCCTCAGGCGGTCTTCCGCCAGGGCAGGGGCCCGCTCCTGCCCCCGTTTACCGCGGCCGTCTTCCTTGGACCACCGTTTTCAAAGGGGAGGACAAATTTCAGGCCCTCTGCGCCCGGGCGCAACGGGAGAACTGGGCGGCCCTGCCTCTGGGGCAGCGGACGGCCACGGTGGGAAGGGCCCTTGTCGGTACCCGCTATGGAAACTACACCCTGGAGATCGACGATCGCATTGAGGCACCTTCGGTGAATCTCTATTCGCTGGATTGCTGGACCTTCTACGAGTGCTCGCTGGCATTTTCCCGTATGATTGCGACCCATCCGGCCCCTTGGTCGCCGGTGGAAATGCTCCGGTTCGTAGAACTGGAGCGGTATCGCGGGGGCCGCTGCGACGGTACTTACCTTAGCCGCATGCACCATCTGGAGGAGGTATTTGCCGACAATCAACGTCGGGGCATGGGCGCGAATGTCACGCGCTCCCTCGGCGGTGTGCCTGTGCGGCGGAACGTGCGTGAGATGCAAATCGCCTGGAAGAGCTACCGCTACCTCCGGAACAATCCCTCGCTCCGTAGCGGCATTGCCAAGGTGGAAAACCGCGTCTCCCGGTTGCCGGTCTCGTACATCCCACGCGAACGGGTCGCACGCATTGAGTCCCGCATCCAGGACGGCGACGTGCTCGCCATCGTCTCCCGGGATGACTCCGGCTACACCTCCCACGTCGGCCTCGCAGTCCGGCAGGGCAGTACCTGCCGCTTCATGCACGCCACCTCCAGCTATGACAAAGGACGCTGCTGCATCGTGGACACCCGCATTTCCAGCTACCTCGGGGAAAAGTATGACAATCTCGGCTTGGTGGTCTTCCGCCCTGCATGACGCTGGTCGCTCTTCCGCCGATCTCACCTCTCGATCCGGCTCGTTCAAGGCAAAATCACAAATCAAAATTCCAAATTCCTCCCCCGGTGTTAGCATCGGCCCATGTTTGTGTGGTCCAAGTTGTCATCAGAAAAGTGGGCAGATTCCTGGGAAGAACGCTTCGCCGGAGAGCCTCGTGCCGCTGGCGGA
>JBGGMQ010000016.1:0-3686 GCA_041287975.1 Verrucomicrobium sp.
GCCAACGCCCCGGCGGAACTCGCGACGATGCGGTTGCTGGCGAGCCACTCCGTCGCATTGGTGAAGCCCGTGGAGCCCTGTGCCCCCAGTGCGGCATTGGCGCTGATGGTGAAACTGCCCGCTGTCGTCACTGTCCCAGCGCCGGTGCCAAAGATCAACACCCCCCCGCTGATGGTGGTGGCCCCGGTGTAAGTGTTGTTACCATTCAACACCAAAGTTCCCACGCCTGCTTTGGTGAAGGTGAGACCGGAGCTGGCCTCCCCAATGCCGCCACCAACCGTCAGCGTGTTGGCCGTCACCGTCACCTGCCGGTTGGCGCTGAGCGTGACCGCACCCGTGCCCAAATTCAGGCTGTTGCTGCCAGTGAAGGTGAAGTTGCCATTCCAGAGCTGGGTGTTGTTGGTGGAAAGCGTAAGGTTGGTACCAGCGGTGTTGAGCGTGCCGCCTGCAATGGTGAAGGTGCCCGTGCCCAAGGCTGAAGCATTGCCCAGGTTCAATGTCCCTGCAGAAAGCGTCATCCCCCCTGAGAAGGTGTTGGCACCGCCCAGCGTGAGGGTGCCAGAGCCGGCCTTGCTCAGA
This sequence comes from Verrucomicrobium sp., assembly GCA_041287975.1. Classification (GTDB taxonomy): domain Bacteria; phylum Verrucomicrobiota; class Verrucomicrobiia; order Verrucomicrobiales; family Verrucomicrobiaceae; genus Verrucomicrobium. The sequence continues at coordinate 580 of JBGGMQ010000016.1, forward strand.
GCGAAGGCCCCACTGATGATCCCACCCGCGTTGAGAGTATTGTTCCCCACACTGACCTGCACATTGTTTCCTAGAGTGATGGTACCCGTGCCCAAGGCAATGCTGGAACTGCCCGTGAAGGTGAAATTCCCATTCCACGCATAGGTGTAGGAGTTGCCAAAGGTGAGCGTGCCTGCCGACAGGTTGTTGAAGGTGCCGCCGTTGATGGTGAAGCTGGTGGTCCCGACGGTGGCTGTCCCGAGGGACGTGGAGCTGTTGAGAACGAGGGTGCCACCGGTGAGAGTAGTGCCACCAGTGTGGGTGTTGCCCACGAGATTGGTCGTGCCAGTGGCATTGTCCATCACCAAGGCCACCGTGCCGGAGAGGGCCCCAGAGATGTTCGTGGTAGCCGCGCCGGTGCCGCCAATGGTGAGTGTCCGGACCGTCGCAGATGCCGAGATGCCGCCGGACAACGTCACCGTTTTGCCAGAGACGGCATTGTTGGTGAGATCCAGAGAGGAGTTCAGGATGACCGGGGCACTGATGGTGTCTCCATTGCTCGTGGCAGAGATGGAGAGGACGGCATTCGTGCCGACCACCCCACTGTCAAAGGTGAGAGTGTTCGCGCCGGTCCGCGCGATCGTGTACGTGTTGGTGGTATTGGTATCCCCCAGCCGCAGGGTGCCGATGATGCGGGAAGTGTCCAGCGTAATGGTCCGGGTCGCGGTGATGTTGAAAAGACTGAAGTCAGCAATCGCCCCGGCTCCGTTGGCAACAGTGTTACCGGTCCACCGGCTCGCAGTACTCCAGTTGTCAGAAGCGTCGGCGTTCCACGTGCCATTCGTCTGAGCCCTGGCCAGCGTCGCCACGGCGAGGAAGCCCAAGGTCGCGAGCAACGAGAACAGCCAAATGCGGAGCCTGCTAGCGAGTGGGAATTGAGATTGGAAGAGGGGCTGGAGTCGCATGGTGTGAAAAACGGCGAAAGACTCTGCAAACTGACCGGAGAAACTTTCGAAGAAGCAGATCTCCAGTCGTCCATACAAGGTATTGGCGGGCTAAGGGAGCAGATTTAAGGGCCTTGTCACCCGGAGAAGCGGATAAAGCTGACCGGCTTTACCGGGACACAAGACGGGAAGGCTCCACCTTTGTCCGCTGCTATCGGCGAAGAAGCTGTTGGTAGTCCAATCTTTAGATTGCTCAGTCGTAACAGCTTCGCTGCAGACACAAGACTGGAAGACTCCAGATATAAGACCTGAAGAATGGCGACCTCCATCCCCTCTCCGCGGGGCACTACGGGAAGCTTTGCATCTCTTCAGTGCGAAGCCCACCTCAACCAGCAGCCTCTACCGGGGCGCGTCGCAAGCGCGCAGCCCGGTACTCCAATTCTCTCCGCTCTCCTCAGCGAGGAAGCTGTTCGGAGTACAATCTTTAGATTGCTCAGTCGAGTGTCTGCTGACGTCGACTTGCTTGCGCTGTAACGTAGTGAGGGAATTGTTCGAGAAACCCGGGTGCGCTCCTGACCCGCATAAATGCGGAACTCCAACCCGCTCCGCTGGGTAGCACAGGTAATTTGAGCGTTTTGAAGGGCGAAGCCTATCATTAAACGAGCGTAGCGTCTCAACAGCCCGCTTGCGGGCCCCCAACAGGGCGAAGCCCGCTAAACTCATTCCACGCCTACTTCTTGTTTGGATCAGCCGCCGGCGCAGCGGGTGCAGGTGCGGGCGCTGCTGGGGGCGGCGTATCTGCTTTTTTCTCTTCAGGCTTTGGTGCTGGCGCAGGAGCAGCCGCAGGTGCCGCAGGCTTTGTCTCCTCGGGTTTCTTCGCCTCAGGCTTTTTCTCTTCGGCTTTCTTTTCTTCAGGTTTCGGAGCAGGTGCCGGTGCTGGCTTCGGTGGCTCAACAGGCTTGGGGGGCTGGGCCACTTCCACGAGTTTGGCGATCTCAGCCTCGCTCAGGCCCACGTTGACCACGAGTCCTGGGACTTGGGCTTCGAGCTTCTTCGCACCGTCTTTCGTCACGGCGGTCTGCCAGACGAAGACCTTCTTCAACGACTTCGCACCTGCCAGTTTGGCCAGTCCCGCATCGGTCACTTTGGTGCCGTAGAGGTTCAGGTACTCCAGCTTCCCAAGCTTGGCCAGATGATCAAGACCGGCATCAGTGATGGTGGTGTTCTCCAAATGCAGGCGCTCCAGATTGCTCATGCCTGCGACCATGGCGAGGCCGGCATCGGTGACCTTGGTGCGGGAGAGATCCACCCACAGCAGATGCGGGGTGACAGGAGCCAACAGGCCCAGTTCCTTGTCACCGAACTTGTCGGAGGCATTGATCGTACCCAGGCGGAGCTGCTCACTGTCGAGAGAGACGGCCATGAGGGAGGCGTTCAGCGCCGTCATCTTCACAGCCACTTCGGCCACGGCCTTTTTCTCGGCGTCGGTCAGGGGCTTGGCCTTGGGCTTTTCCTCGATCTTCTTCGCAGGCGCGCTGGTCTTGGAGGTCGACAGCGAGGCGAAGAGCGTCTTGGTGATGGTCTCGATCTCCGGGGTCTTCTTCGCGTTGGCGAAGGTCAGGCTGTCGCTGGCCCCCTGCTCCACCCACCACTCGAGGAAGGCGAGCTCCTCCTTGGTGAGTTGAGGCTCATCCGGTGGCGGCATGTGCTCGTCGTCTTCCTTCGGCAACTTGGCGCGGACGAGGAGGAGACTGTCCTTCGTATTGCCAGCGATCACGGTCGTCGCGCCATCGCTGCCGCCCTTCATGAGGTCAGCAAAGGTGTGCACCTTCAGCTTGCCCTTGCTCTTCTCCGTGCCGTGGCAGGCATTGCACTTGGCCGCAAGGATTGGGGCCACCAGCTCGTCGTAAAGCTTGGCATTGGGGTCCAGCGCCTTGCCACCGGCGGCGGCAACTGCGGGTGCTGGGGCAGGAGTTGGAGCCGGTTTGGCCTCTGGCGCAGGTGCTGGGGCGGGAGCTGGTGCAGGTTTGGGCTCGACCTTGGCCACCGCAGGGGCGGGGGCAGGTGCTGGAGTTGGGGCTGCGGACTTCTTGTTTGCCAGGAGGTAGGCGTTGGCGAAGCCTTCGATCTCCTGAGTCTTCTTCGCCTGAGCGAGGGTCAAGGTATCGCTCGCGCCTTCGTTCA
>JBGGMQ010000017.1:0-3927 GCA_041287975.1 Verrucomicrobium sp.
CGACCGCCTGACCTTCTGGGTCGCAGGTCACAGCGGCATGGTCAACTCGACCGCGCATGACCGGAATCAAATCCAGCTAAGGGATGCGTCGAACGGCGAGATCGTGGCCATTGCCTTTCCTCCGCGTAATGATGAGGCGCAGTCAGTAACGTGGAACTTTGCAGAACAGAAACGTGCCTGGCAGGATCAACAAACAGTCTTTCCGAAGGTGCGACTGGAATTGATCGATGGTGACAGCGGCACGGCGTATGCGTGGCTGGCCGCGGGACGCTTTGAACCCGCTGTCGTTCGCTTGCCCGACGACGATCCGCAAACGTTGAATGGAAGGATAGCAGCACTGGCAAGCCTGGTGCGAGACTTTCCCACGGACGAAGGCTTGGCGCACCTGCAGGCCCTGCCCCAGAAGTTGAGTCTGCAACCCAAGACGCGTCTGGCACTTGCCGAGGCGATAACGGTGCGTCAACCCAACCTGCAATCCCTGGCCATCCTGGCAAGGGAAAGTGATCTGGGGCCGGTGGTGTTCGCGTTATTGGAATCCCCCGCACAGTCGGCAAAGCTGCTGGCGGGAGTATTCAAGGATCAACCCTACCGCACCCAGGTCAAGCTGGCCACGGCCATGGCAGCCACGCCTGAACAGAGTGCCCAGCTATTGAAGCTGGCTCCCCCACGCGTGCTCGCAGATCCCCTGGTCACTGGCAAACTCAAGGCCCTCAATCATGCGGACATCACTCGTCAACTGGAGGAGCTTACCCGCTCCGTGCCGCAAGTGGATGAAGGGCTGAACCAGTTGATCAAGGACCGTCTGGCAGGGTTTGCCTCCAAAGGTGGAAATGCCCCCCAAGGCGAGCAGTTGTTTCAAACCCACTGCGCCGTGTGCCATCGGATTGGAGTTCGAGGGAATCTGGTCGGGCCACAACTCGATGGGGTGGGCTCCCGCGGAGTGGAAAGATTGCTGGAAGACATCCTGGACCCCAACCGCGCCGTGGACCCCGCGTTTCGCATGCACTTCGTGAAGCTGAACAACGGCGAGGTCACAGGTGGTCTGCTACGTCGCGAGCAGGACGATGCCCTCATCATTGCGGATGTCGCCGGCCAGGAGCACGCGGTGAAGAAGAGCGAAATCGCCGAGCACCAGGAGTCACCTTTCTCCTTGATGCCCGCCGGCATGAATGACCTGCTGGCTGGCCAGCCCCTCAATGACCTCCTGGCTTATCTCCTGGAAAGGAAACAGTGAGGAAAGCAAAAGGAACCACTAATGGACACTAACCTAACACTAATGAATGGCACTGAGGATCCTTAAAACTCAGATTAGTGTTCATTAGTGAAGATTAGTGGTTTCCTCTCAACTGCTCCTTCCCCAGCTCATGCAGGATGAAGGCGTAGCGGCGGGCGACGTCCTCCAGCTCGGCATAGCGGCCTGTAGCACCGCCGTGACCCGCTTCGAAGTTCGTCTCCAGCAACAATGGGTGTGCACCCTTCTGAGTGGCACGGAGTTTGGCCACCCACTTGGCGGGCTCCCAGTAGGGCACGCGAGGATCATTCCACCCGGTGGTGGCGTAGAGCGCGGGATAGCTCTGGGGTTTGACGTTCTCATACGGCACATAGTGGCGCATGACGTCGAAGACCTCCCGGCTCTCAGGATTGCCCCACTCCTCATACTCACCCGTCACCAGCGGGATGGAGGGGTCGAACTGAGTGTTGAGGGCATCCACAAACGGCACGTCGGCCACAAAGGCGCGGAACAAGTCCGGGCGCTGGTTGAGGCAATAACCTGCCACCAGGCCGCCGGCACTGGCACCGTAGCCGCAGAGTCCGGCAGGTGACGTGTACTTCTGGTCCACCAAGTGTTGGGCGCACGCGAGGTAGTCGGTAAAAGTCGTCTCTTTCTGGAGCACCCGCCCCGCCTCATACCAGGTGCGGCCAAACTCCCCGCCGCCCCGAATCTGCGCCACCGCCAGGGTGACACCCCGATCCAGAAGGCTCAATCCACTGGCACTGAACCAAGGGTCACTCGACGAGCCATAGGAGCCGTAGGCTTCCAGCACAAGACCCGCGCTGCCATCGCGAGCCTGATCCTTCCGCCGCACCAGCCAGACGGGCAAAGCCTTGCCATCGGGAGCTTTGGCCATGGTCTTCTCCACCTCGTACTGGGCAGGATCATAGCCCGGAGGCTTGGGTCGCTGTTTGAGCACTGTAAAGGTGCCGTCGGCGAGATTGAGATCCGCCACGGTGTAGGGCGTCAGGTACGAGGTGTAACTCACACGCTGGGCCGTGGCACGGTAGTCCGGCGTGTCATCGGCATCGAATGACGCACCGTCCACGGGTGCGGGCACCCATTTACGCTCCTTGGTGGCAGGATGGTAGATGAAGACTCCGGGCACACCCTCATTCCTGGAGCCCACCACCAGATGGGAGGCAAAGCCGTCCACCCACTGAAGGGCGACGGCTTCAACATAGGGCCAGACTTCGTTCCAGTTCTCAATGACACCGTCACTGTCCGCAGCCTCCAGCAGTTTGCCGTTGGTGCCGCCCAGATTGCTCACGGAGTACCACCGCCCTTCCCGGTGGGCCAGGTTGTGCCGGATGCCTGACTTGCGGGCCACCAGGACGCGCGCTGGCTCCAGAGGCTTGTCCAGTGGGATGATGCGGGTCTCCGTGGTGTTGGTGCTGTTGGATTCGATCTGAAGGAACTTGCGATCCTTCGAGGCGAAGACACGAACATCGAACTTCTTGTCCAGCTCTTCGTAGACAAGAACATCATCCTTCACCGGAGTACCCAGTACGTGGCGCATCACTTTGCTGGACCGCTGGGCCTCATCGGGGGCCGTGTAGAAGAGGGTGCGATTGTCATTTCCCCAAACCGGGCTCATGTGAAAGGCCGTGCGTGGCACCTCGTCCGGCAGCAGTTTGCCTGTCGCAATCTCCAGGACGCGAAGAGTGTACGCGTCCGTCCCGTCATGATTTTCCTTCCAGGCAAGCAACCGGTCGTCCGGGCTCACTTCGCCCTCACCGCTGAGATAGGTGTCGTGCCCTTTGGCCCGCTCGTTGCAGTCGAGCATTTTTTCCTCGACCCCATCCGCCACGCGTTTGCGGAAGAGGATCTCGTACTCACTTCCTGCCTGGTACTTGCTGTAGTAGGCGTAGGCTCCCTGGCGCACAGGGACGCTCACGTCTTCGTCCACGACTCTGGCCCTCAACTCCTTCAGCACGGTGTCATAGAGCGGCTTGAGGGGCTTGAAGTAGGACCTCGTGTAGGCATTCTCCGCCTCCAGGTATTTCTTTACGGCTGGATCCTCACGGTTGCGCAGCCAGTAGTATTCATCCACCCGCTCCACGCCGTGCTGCTTGTGGATAGTCGGGTGACGTTCGGCTTGGGGAACTGGCGCGAGGCCCTCGCCGTATAGGGGAGCCACCAGCAAAGAGACCGTGAGGAGTATCCGGAGCATGCCCGCCTCTTACCGTGCCGGGAACAAACTGCAACTGACTCCCGTAAATCTGTCAGTCCGGGCGCAGCGATCGCAACCCGGGCTCATGAGCTGGGTAAGGCGTTCAAGCATGAAAAGCACCTTGGCATTTGGTTATTGCTTTTGAGACCTAGACGCAATATCTGTCGCAACTCATCGCATGACCTCACTCTCCCGACTCTCTTCAGGACTGGCGCTGCTGGCGCTCCCCGCCCTGGCTCAGACTTCTACCACGGAACTGGACACGGTGGTGGTGACCGCCGCTGCGGAATCCAACACCTATGCGCCCCCGCCCGTGGCTTCCGCCACCAAGACGAACGCAACGCTGCTGGAGACTCCCCAGGCGATCTCGGTTATTCCCCGGGCAATATTCGTGGACCAGGGATCGAAGAAGCTGGAGGAAATCATCCGGAACTCTGCAGGCGTCAGCACGGGCGGCTTTTTCGGCGAGTGGGATTACTAC
>JBGGMQ010000018.1:0-3328 GCA_041287975.1 Verrucomicrobium sp.
ATTGAAAACTTCGCCCAGGAGTTCATGGCCCGTCAAACCCTGCGTCCAGGCGCTCAGGTGCTGGATGTCGCCTGCGGCACCGGCAATCTCGCCCTCATCGCCGCCCAGCAGGGCTGCGTTGTCAGTGGGATGGATATTGCATCGAACCTCCTCGTCCAGGCCCGCGAGCGTGCTACGCAGGCCGGTGTCTCCATCGACTTCCGCGAAGCCGACGCCGAGGCTCTCCCGTACGCTGACGCCCAGTTCGATCTCGTCGTCAGCATGTTCGGGGTCATGTTCACCCCTCAACCAGACGTCGCCACCGCAGAACTCCGGCGCGTCACAAAGCCCGGCGGCCAGATCGCTCTCGCCAACTGGACCCCTGAAGGCTTTCTGGGGAAGATGTTCGCCATCTTCAAGGCCCACTTGCCTCCTCCGCCTGCCGGAGTTCCTTCTCCCATGAGTTGGGGGAGTGAGGAAATAGTCCGGCAGCGCCTGCAACAGGGTTTCACGGAAATCTCCCTCAGCCGCCACACCGCGTTCATGCGCTATCCGTTTCCTCCGGCTGAGACTGTCGACTTCTTCCGCAAGTACTACGGTCCCACCCTTCGTGCGTTTGAATCACTGCCTCCCGCTGGGCAGGAGGCCCTGCGCAAGGATCTCGTCGACCTCCAGACCCGGCACAACAGCTCCAAAGACCCCGCCACCACCGAGGTAGCCGCCGAGTACCTCCAGGTTGTCGCCACCCGTGTGTAACAGAAACTGTTGGAGTACCGACTTTAGTCGGCTCAGGAAAAGCTCCTCAAACCCCCGCCAACCAAACAACCCCCCCCTAACTTCTAACTCAATTCATCATTCCTAATTTATAATTTATAATTTGTAATTGTCCTATGTACCACCCAGACCATCTCAACAACATCAGCAAAATGAACGAGCTCGCTCCAGAGGCCATGCGTGCCTTCTGGGCCTTCGACCGCCTCGCGGTCGCCGATGGCGCCATCCCGGTGAAGTACAAAGAACTCATCGCCGTTGCCGTCGCCGTCACCACTCAGTGACCCTACTGCATTGAGATTCATACCGCCAATGCCCGCAAAGCTGGCGCCACCGATACGGAACTCACCGAGGCCACCACCGTCGCCGCTGCCCTTCGCGCTGGCGGAGCCATCACGCATGCCACGCATGCGTTGGGTTAGGCCGCACTGCTCGTAGCGCCGATTGGCAATCGGCTCCGTTGCTTCAGGAACAATGTGCAGTCTCGCGGCTATTTGAGCTGCCGGCTCCCTCCAACATAGCCTCCCCCGCAAGCGATGCCCAGCGACCCCCAACGTTGGGGGTCGCTGTATTAATCCTTCGCAGGTTGGCCCATGACCCCCGGCGCTCATGAAAAGGCTTGATCCTTTGATCCATTTCATCTCACAATAAGGGGATGCGCCTCCTTCGAAAAATCTCCCTCGGACTCATCCTGTGCGCCGCAATCCCCAACCCCTCGCACGCCTGCCTTTGGGATAGTGACACCCTCGCCTCCGAGAGTGCCCGTTTCCCCGACGTCGCCGGCATCATGACGGGTCTGTTCCCGCGCCACTCTCAGGAGTACCACACCTGGCGGATTCAGCAGAAGAAGCCACTCGTCGACTCAGGCAAAGCCACTGCCAGTGATTATGATGACCTTGCCGTATCCCAGCACAAGTTGGGCGATCATCAGGCCGCCATCGCCACCATGATGGCCAAGGAGAAGCAGATGCCTGGCAAATACGAGACCTACTCGAACCTTGGCACCTTCTACATTTACACGGGCGAACTCCGCACCGCCACGGTGTGGATCGAAAAGGCCCTCGACATCAATGCCAATGCCCATTTCGGGCGCGAAAAATACCAGCGCTATCTGGTCCTGTGGCTGCGTGAAAAGCGCAGCACTGCTACATCCACGAAAGAGACTCCTGAAGAACTTGCGTCCCGCTATCGCGGCGAGCCCCAAGGCTTCGCCGCCTTCGTCGCGCGACAGGAAATGGGCAACCCTTCGGCGGCCACGACGCTGCGGTTTACTGAGACCCAGAGGCAGGCTGCCATTCGCGGTGTCACCGGCATGATGTACTTTGCCGACTTCGACAACCCCATCCTTCAGGAGGCACTGGGTGATTTGCTATCCTTCGGTGACATGGATACCAACGCCTCCCAGCTTGCCGGCCTCTGCTATCTCCAGGCTTTCCAGAAAGCTCCTGACACGGAAGAAAAAGCTCGTCTGAAGCTTCTCATGTCCCGTGCACTCGCGGGCACTCGCATGAAGGACGAGGGCCACCTTCTCAAAATTCTCGATAAGGCACTAGGTCAGGGCGAAGCCGTGAACAGAGATGTCCGGAAAGATGAAGTGGCTTGGATCGCCGCTGGCAAAGATGCCACCCAGGAATATCAGAGGAAGTACCTCCAGGCCTCCAAGTAGTTGGCCCGAGGTGCTGACGCACTGACGCACTGACATGCGCCGCCCGGCTAGATGCGAACGCCGGGAAAGTTTGAATCTACCCTGTCCGGTAGTCCAACGGACAGATCCGATCCTACAACGGCATCCCTGAACCGCGCATGCCACTTCATGGCGAGTTCAAGGAATGCACCCAGGCTGTCCTCGAAACGGGGCGCATCCAGCGTGGAGAGTGGCTGGCCGTAATTCAGCCATACTGTCTCGTCGGCCTGGTCGATGGCGAAGCAGGCACCTTCGGTTTCCTGAAGCGCCAGGTTGTGGGAGAGTAATGAGGCGTAAAAGGCCTCCCGTGCATGGATTGGAATGGGGCAGATCTCCGCCACGAAAAAGAGGTGAGGAGAGTCGGATGGCAAGTACACGCCACAGCGGTGCTCTTGCTCAAATACGAGATGCCATTGACCAAACTCGTCGAGTTTGCCGGCTCCGAGTCCTTGCTTTACGCAGAGGCTGGCGATCCAGGAGTTTACAAGGTCTGTCATGCAAGGGAGATGGGTGTGGCGTTTCCTGAATCCTCAATGGAGGGCTTCTCTTACTTCTTCCGAGGCAAAGCCCGCCCCTGGAGTGGTGCGGCAGAGTTCGGCGAAACCCGAGCCTAGTGCCAGGAGGTATTCACGGAATCTGTCGGGGTTTGTGTGCAGGCGGGTGAAGATGGCTTGCAGTGTCTCAAGACCGTTGTCTGCAAAGAAGTCGTTGCTTGGGCCTTCGAGATTTACAGGTATCGGAATCACACCATCGACAGAGTGATGGTGCAGCAGCTCGCGATGGTCTCCTCCCAATACACGGGTGAAGTAGGCAACGTCACCCATACTGAGGTCAGATACCATGGCATCACGGATACGCGTGGCCACCAGATTGTCGGAGTCAGGGACACCATTG
>JBGGMQ010000019.1:0-5331 GCA_041287975.1 Verrucomicrobium sp.
GACATGCCTGGAGATGCCCTAACTTTTGTGCTTTTGCAAGGGGCGGCGTGAGGCGGGCGTACCAGCCATCCCGCTTTCGTCATAGTCTACATTTCACATCATGAAATTCGCCTCCTCACCCGCGATGGCCAGCCTCTGCGCTTTGCCACTCCTCATCACCGCGTTGCAAGCTGCGCCGCCATCGGGCTCCGCCTTCTACGGTGACCCTCCTGATGCCAACCATCCTTGGGCCATCCATGACCGCAACCGTCCTCAACCCGCGCGCGTGGTGCCGGGCACATTCAGCTCCCAAGAGCAACCTGGGAAGCCCCCGTCGGACGCCGTGATCCTCTTCGGTGGCACGGCAGCAGAGATCTCCAAATGGCAGGCCGACAAGAAGCCCGTCGAACCTACCAAGTGGGAAGTCAAAGACGGCGCTCTCCAGTGCGTGCCTGGTTCAGGCTATGTGCGTACCGTTGAAGAGTTTGGCGACTGCCAGCTGCATGTGGAGTGGTCTGCGCCCAAGGAAGTCAAAGGCGACAGCCAGGGCCGTGGCAACAGCGGCATCTTCCTCATGGGTGCCGTAGAGGTTCAGGTGCTGGACAACTATGAAAATCCCACCTACGCCGACGGCTTCGCGGGCTCGGTCTATGGCGTGAATCCTCCCTTGGTCAACCCCCTCGTCGCACCTGGCGAATGGCAGACCTACGACATCGTTTTCCGCCGCCCCATCTTTAAAGATGGCAAAGAACTGGACCCCGGCTCCCTCACGGTCTTCATCAATGGCGTGCTCGTGCAGGAGAATACCCCGCTGGAAGGCGGCGGCGGTCACAAAGGCCGTTCCAAGCCTCGTGCCTTTCCTGAAAAAGGACCCCTCAAGCTTCAGGACCATGGCAATCCCGTCCGCTATCGCAATATCTGGTACCGGCCCCTTCCTCCCCGGGCCATTGAAGGTGGCACAAATGGCAAACTGACCGAAGCCGCGACGACGGCCAAGCGCCAGGAAATCGCCAAAGGCTTCCGCGAAGACGCGGCGACCTTGGAAGGCCAGGCCAAGACGCTGCGCCAGATGGAATCCCTCTGCTATGCAGTGGACGCCGACACGCTGAAGCAAGTGGAGACCGCGGCCAACGCTTACGTGGCTGACTTGTCGAAGACGGCTCCCGACAAGCTGGAGTCCAGGAAAGGTGAAGTCCTTTCCTTCCAGACCGCCCTCCAATACCTGGTGAAATGCGAGGCTCTGCCTGCCACCTTTGCTGCCAAAGGCGAAATCGATGCCTTGGTAAAAGCCCGTGAGTGGGACAAGAAAAAATAGCCAGCGCTGACTGACCTTCCTTTGCAAAGTCGCTTCCGACTCTGCATGCTTCAGCCCATGAGTCTCCTGGCTCATGGGCTGATCTATTTCAGCGTGCAGGTCATCTCCTCCTCCGGTCGCCCCCCTTCAAATCATTGTGAACAAAGAGGCAGTCTTTAACGAAATCATCGCGGCCATTGCCGCGCAGGTGGAGTCTTACACCCGGGCGGCCAAGTCCGCCTTCAGTGCGGCCACGGACCCAGGCAGCCGGGCGGAGAACAAGTATGACACGCGCAGCCTGGAGGCCTCCTATCTGGCGCGAGGGCAGGCGATGCGGGTCGCAGAGACGGAGGAAGCACTGGTGGCTTTCAAAGCGATCGGCTACAGGCCCTTTGCTCCGGATCAGGCCATCGCACTGGGGGCGCTGGTCTCCGTGCGTGGGGGCGATGGGGAGGGGTGGTATTTCATCGGACCCAGCTCAGGTGGTACTGAAGTCCAGGTCCAAGGTCATGATGTGCTGGTCATTACTCCGTCCTCGCCGGTGGGGCAGTTGCTCAATGGCAGGAAGGCTGGCGATCAAGTGTCGATGCCTGGGGATCGGCCCGGTCAAAAGAGCAAAATCGAATCCGTGGCGTAGGCTCAGACGCCAGATGGTCGAGGAGCGCGCACATACTCTATGATCCTGAAGGGCCATGCATGATGCTCGTCTACAGGGTGAACCTGCGTTGACGTCGCGTCCCACACTTGAGGATCCACTTCAGGAAAGTAAGCGGGACGTTTTCCAGGGGCGAAAGCGTGCTCCACATGGGTGATAAGCAACCGAGTGGCCTCGGGAAACGCCGCCGCAAAGACTTGAGCTCCGCCAATACAGACGAGTTCGCTTTGATCCGCGCTAGCGGCAAGCGCCATGGCTTGGGGTACGGAGGCTACGCCGCGTCCGGGTTTGGGATCGTAGCCGCAGGCGGAAGTGAGGATCAGGGGCATCTGGTCCGGCTGGAACCATCCGTCCATCTCTTCATAAGTTTGCCGGCCTACCAGCAGCCACTTTCCGGCACAGACGCTTCTAAAGTGGGCCACATCATCGGGCAGTTTCCAGGGGATCTTGTGATCGGTGGCGATCAGGTGGTTCTGGTCCATCGCCACCACCAGGGTCAGTGCGGGGCATGTTCTCACGCAATCGAAAAGACAGCCGGGTGGCCTTCGTCCATGACGTGCACATTTCTATCCCGACCCTGCTTTTTGGCGGCCGCGAGCAGCCGGACTGCGGGTTCGCCGATTGGCTCGCCGCCCAGAGGGAAGGTGCCGTAGTGCATGGGGATGAGGTGTTGGGCACCCATCATGTCCATCGCCTCCAGAGCCTCCTCTGGATTCATGTGCACAGGCCGACCACTGGGGGCCTGGTAGGCACCAATGGGCATGAGCGCCACATCGATCTCCGCCCGCTTGCCGATTTCCTCAAAGCCGCCAAACATGGAGCTGTCACCGCAGTGGAAAATGGTCTGTCCGCTACCTTCGATCAAGTAGCCACCGAACTGACGGTAGGTGTCGTGAATGTAGCGGGCACCCCAGTGTTTCGTCGGCACAAAGGTGATCTTGAGATCACCAAAGTCCTGGCTGGCCCAGTAGTCGAGCTCAATGACTTTGCTGAACGCGCAATTCTTCACGACACTGCCCACGCCTTGCGGCACTACGATGGGTTGTCCTGCGGCCACGGAGCGGAGGCTGGGAATGTGCAAATGGTCGAAGTGCGCGTGGGTCACCAAGACCAAATCTATGTACGGCAGAGCAGGTGCGAGCAGGGTCGGGTGCCGGAGGCGCTTCACGGGGCCGTGCCAGAGCGCCCAATTAGGGTCGACCAAAATGTTGCGCCCGCCAATCTGCACAAGGAAGCCTGCATGCCCCAGCCAAGTGACCCCAGTCTCATTCTTTTCCAGGTGGGTGACCAACGAAGAGTTGGCACTGGGTTGGCGGTGGGCCAGAATGTGGGGAATCAGTACGTCACTGAGAAACTGAAGATTCCTCTGCTGCCATCCCTTGCTGGGGAGGAGCCCAACCGTGTTGCTGGCAACCTCGGCTCCAGCAACACGTGCTCCTCGCAATCTTGGCAACCATCGCTCGCGGGCGGTAGGGTTGACAGAGCGGAAACGAAGGTCGTGGAGCATTGGGAGGCAAGGTTGGACGCGTAAAGGCGGCCCGTGTTTGAAACTTTAATTTTCTGGTCGAGGATGACAAGATAACACTGCACACGGGAGGGTGCATTTTCCATGCCGTGACCGAAGGTACGATCCATCAAATAAAGAGTGACCTGCGGCAGAGCATGCAGGCCAGGCTTCGTGCAGTCACGGATGATACCCGGGCGGATTGGTCGGCTGCCATCCGGCAGCACCTGTCTGCTTCTGAATCGTGGGCGCTTCCTGGTGGAGCGGTGGCGATTTTCGGAGGCATGCGGTATGAGCCCGAGGTTCTATTCCTTTTGCCTAGGTTGGTGGAGCGCGGCTTTACAGTGGCGCTCTTTGGATTGAAGGGGAGCTCCATGGCTCCCTACCGAGTGCGCAGGGTGGAAGACCTCATGGTAGGTTCCTTCGGCGTCTTGGAGCCCGTTCAGGTGCCTGAGCACGCCCTGCGGGTGGCCGATCTAGGCACGGTGCTGGTTCCCGGTCTCGCATTCGGTCTGGGTGATGGCAATCGCCTTGGGCGGGGAAAGGGGCACTATGACCGTATCCTCGGCCATCCGGACTTTCGTGGGCAACCTATCGGCGTGGGCTTTCACCTCCAGTTCCTGGAGAATGTCCCTGGGGAGGAGCATGACATTCGGTTGCCGCTGTTGCTGAGTGAAAGCGGTTGGGTGCAGCCCGGTGCGTCTCCGAAGTGAGGGATAAGATGGCCTTCTACTTTGGAGGCGTCATTTCAAACTCCGGTACCCGCACGTACACCGGCCTGCCCTCGTCGGTCTGACCAAAAAACGTGCCCGTGGCAGTGCTGGATTCCCGGACGACGTGGAAGCTGTTGTAGCTGAAGGACTGGCCTGGATCCAGGTGCGGTTTGTGCCCGACGACGCCTTCGCCCTCCACGACCAGCACTTCGCCGGTCGCATCAGTCCCGATCCATTTCCCCCCCAAGATGGTGAGAGGCTGCTGGGAGCGGTTGTGAATGGAAAGATGGTACGCAAACGGATGGGGCCGGTCCACCGGGGCGGTGAGTTCAGGCTGGTACAGCACCTGGTCTACGGTGACGGTCAGACCGGGAAGTTCCTCAAAAGTTAGCGACATGCAAAAACATCACACAGTATCCTCGCCATGGCAAAGGATCGGGTTGGCATCTCGTGCATCCTCGGCATTGGTGCCCCACGATGGCATCCTCTCCTCCCGTAGTTCTCACCATGGCCGGTTCCGATTGTTCTGGCGGCGCTGGTGTGCAGGCAGACCTCAAAACCTTCACGGCACTGGGCTGCTACGGCATGACGGCGCTCACCAGTGTGGTGGCGGAGACGCCCTTGATCGTGGATTCCATCCAGCTTCTTGACCCCGCCATCATTGCAGCGCAGATCCGCGTGCTCGCTTTGGGCTTTGACATTGCTGCCGCCAAAACGGGCATGCTGGGCGGAGCTGCCCAGATCGCAGCAGTCTTGAGCGAATGGCCAAAGCTTGCGGAGAAAGGCGTGCCTTTGGTCGTGGACCCCGTCATGGTGGCCACGAGTGGGGGGCGCCTTTTGGAGCGCGATGCGGAAGAGATCCTCATCAGCCAGCTTCTGCCTCTAGCTCGAATAATAACGCCCAATCTGGACGAGGCGGAGGTTCTGCTGGGCAGCCCGCTATCCAGCCGCGAGGACATGGTTGAAGGTGCCCGTACCTTGGCCTCCCGCCACGGCGTGGCCGTCTTGCTGAAGGGGGGGCATCTCGTCGGCAGCCAGACTCCTGACGTGCTGGTGGAGGGTGAGGAGATTCACTGGTTTGAAGGGGAGCGGATCCCCGGCGTGCACACTCATGGCACGGGTTGCACGTATTCCTCCGCCATTGCGGCCGGCCTGGGCCACGGGCTCACGCTTGCAGAGGCGGTCG
>JBGGMQ010000020.1:0-3254 GCA_041287975.1 Verrucomicrobium sp.
AACCATGCGTGACAGCCTGTTGCAGGTGAGCGGTGCTCTGGACGTCGCGAAGATGGGCGGACGCTCCACCCTCCCAGCCAACGGCGATGCCGACTCCCTGCGCAGCGTGTACCTGTTCGTGAACCGCTATGAACAGGAGACCGTGCCTGCCACGTTTGACTTTGCGAACCCAGATACCCTGAGCCCGCAGCGCTTTGTCACCACGGTGCCTCAACAGACGCTCTTCCTCATGAACAGCCCGTTTATGAAGAACCGTGCGGAGCAGGTGGCCAAGCAGATGCCAGCGAACGATTCCGGCATCGACTCCGAAGGTCTGAAGGCTCTCTACCAGCACGTCATGCTTCGCAACCCGTCCCCGGATGAGGTGGAGTTGGCAGCCCGTTTTGTGAATGACGCCACTTCGCTTCAGAGTGGCTCGTCCTTCACATGGCAGTTCGGCTACGGCGATGTCAAACCCGCGCAGCCCGACGGCCCTGTGCAGGTGCAGTTCATGCCCTTCAAGAAATTCTTCAATGACAAGAAGATGGGCACCCTGTGGCAGACGGGTGACAAGTTGCCTGATCCAGCTTCCAACTATACCCATGTGCGTCTCACCAACGGCCAAATCACGGGCCATGCTGGCAACGGAGACATGGCTGACATCATGCGCTGGGTCGCGCCTTCAGATGCAGTCATCCGCATTTCCGGTTCGCTTCAGCACACCAGCACCAATGGCGATGGCATCAGCGGTAAGATCGTTGGCAGCCGCTCAGGCGTATTGAAGGAAGTGGACGTGAAGCCCAACACGGGACGTAATATGGCCGTCGACCGCGTCGAAGTGAAAGCGGGCGACATCCTCGACTTCTGCGTCACTGCGGGTCCGAACAAGGAAAACTCCAATGATGGCTTCCGCTGGACTCCCCGGATTGAGCGACAGGATGCCCCCGCCTCTGCCTTCCAGACGTGGACCGACGCGGGCCGCGACTTCACCGGCCCCGGTCAATGGCCGCTCAATCTCCCCCGCCCCCAGAGCCCTCTTTCCCAGCTCGCGCACATCCTGCTCATGAGCAACGAGTTCCAGTTCATCGATTGAGTGGAACCCATTTCGCACTCCGCACTCCGAATTCCGCATTTCTATGTCCCATCACGCACCCAATCTTGAACACGCGTTTCTGACTCGTCGCCAGATGCTGAACCGCATCGGCATGGGTTTTGGCACGCTCGCTCTGGGGCAGCTTTTCAGTAACACGGCTTCGGCGGCGGTGAGCAATCCGCTCGCGATGCGGAGTTCGCAGTTTCCCTGCAAGGCAAAGCGCGTGGTGCATCTGTTCATGAACGGCGGGCCTTCGCACGTGGATACGTTCGACCCCAAGCCGATGCTGACGAAGTATGACGGCAAGCCTCTGCCCAACGTGCTGAAGACCGAGCGTCCTACAGGCGCGGGCTTGAAGTCACCTTTCGAGTTCAAGAAATACGGTCAGAGCGGATTGGAGATCAGCGACCTGTTCACCAACGTCGCCCAGCATGCGGATGACATGTGCGTCATCCGTTCCATGCATGCGGACGTGCCCAACCATGAGCCTTCTCTGGGCCTGATGAACTGCGGTGAATCACGGCTGAACCGTCCAAGCCTTGGCTCCTGGGTCACCTACGGATTGGGTTCGGAGAATCAGAACCTGCCCGGCTACATCGCCATGTGCCCCGGCGGCATGCCCATCCGCCGCACGAAGAACTGGCAGTCGGCCTTCCTTCCCAGTGCTTATCAGGGCACCTACATCAATACGAACAACGAAGAGGTCGACAAGCTCGTCGAGTTCATCAAGAACCCTTCGCTTGATTTCAAGCAGCAGCGTCGCCAGCTGGATCTGCTGACCCAGCTTAACGAACGCCACCTCGCGGATCGTCAGAAGGATCAGCAGCTCGAGGCCCGCGTGCAGAGCTACGAGCTCGCTTATCGCATGCAGATGGAAGCCAGCGATGCCTTTGACATCAGCAAGGAGCCCCAGTGGGTGATTGACATGTACGGTGCCAAACCAGGGCGTGAGCACGCCTTCGCCCGCCAGTGCCTCATTGCCCGTCGCCTCCTGGAGCGCGGCGTGCGTTTCCTCCAACTCTGGACCGGCGACGGCCAGCCTTGGGACAACCACGACGAAATCCTGGAGCACAAGAAGCTCGCCGAGCGCACCGACCAGCCCATCGCGGCGCTGATGACCGATCTGAAAATGCGCGGCCTGTTCGATGAAACGCTCCTCTTCTGGGGCGGCGAATTCGGTCGTACCCCTGCCGTGGAGCTTCCCACACCGGGGTCCAACGCTGGCAAGCAACGCGGTCGAGATCACAACCACTACGGCTTCTCCATGTGGATGGCCGGCGGTGGTGTCAAAGGCGGCCAGGCCTACGGTGCTACCGACGAGTTCGGCTTCCAGGCCGTGGACAAGCCCATGCACGTCCGCGACCTTCATGCCACCATCCTCGCCCTCACCGGCTTCGATCACCAGCGGTTCACGTACAAGTACGCGGGTCTCGACTTCCGCCTGACTGGCGTGGAAGACGGGCCGAAGGTGATACGCGAACTGATGGCGTAGGGCTGGCTTTGTGCCTGTGACTTCCTCCACCTGGCGACGCAAGAGCTTTGGAGTGCGGTGAGAATCACCGCTTTGAGAGGTCTATTGCGCAGCGATACTGGTTGTTGTCAACGGAGCCTGGTGACGGGCAATCCTCTCAGGTCGCATGCAACTACAGCTCAAAGAAGGCTCGATACGACGTGCTTCATCAAACGCTTCACGCCAGCAAAGTAGTGATGGACTTCAGTCCGTCATTCGCGTTGCCCCCGTCTCCCAACACCGCCCTGAAGTCCGGCAGTACATTGAGCTTACGATAGAGGCATTTTACCTCACGGATGGTTCGCGCCCGCAACGGCTCCTGCGAAAGCGGCGGTTCCCGCACGCACTCCAAGGCGGCTTCGCCGCCAGATGTTGGAGGCTGGGCGACAATAAGAATGACTCGCCAGCCTGCGATGTCACATGCAATACGCTCACGGAAGGCACAAAAAGGGCCGTGCTCTCAAAAGCACGGCCCCACCACTCCAACCGGACTACTCCTCCACACGCAGGAGCTTGCCGTTCCAGTCGAGCACCAGGATTTCCTTGTTGGCGTCTTCGCAGATGCCTGAGGGTTTCATCAAGCCATGGCCCTTGGGGTTCAGGGGGGCCTGGTAGAGGAGCTCGTTGCTGACGACCTTCTTGGTGGCCTTGTCATACTTGAGCGCCCAGACT
>JBGGMQ010000021.1:0-5036 GCA_041287975.1 Verrucomicrobium sp.
TATCACGCCAACCGAACTTCCACTGCCCCAATGACCAAGGAGGAAATAGAGCAGGTCATGAATCGAGTGGAACTCGAAAACGAAGCTGCTCTCATCCAGATCCTGCCTTCCTCCAAGCATGAGGCATTGAAAAAGGCGCTCAAGATCCTGCACGACCAGATGAGAAAAGAATCGGCCTCAGAAGAGTAGAATTTGCGAATCAGTTGTTACTGCGAACTGCGCAGACGTAATTCCTGAACCTGTTGCAGAAACGCGGCAACCTCCTTCCGGCCGCGCAGTCGCAAGAAGCGAATCTTCGCAAACTCCGGGCTGGTGAGATACCGCTCATACTTTTGCCGGACACTCCGACGAGTGGTGATCGTCCACCAAATGATGGATTGCTTGCTGAAGAAGCTTTTCTGGAAAGTTTCGCGGTTCCCCGTTCCCGGCCAGAGCTCCTTTCCTGTCCAGGCCCGCCCTCCGGCTCTCTTGATCGCCTGCCACAAGTTGGTCCAGAAAGGGCAGTCAATCCAGATCACCAAATCCACCCGCTCCCACTTGATGGGGACCGAGCGAGTGTAGTTACCATCCAGTACCCAGGAAGGTTGGGCGACCGCGGCCCGAAGTTTGGCGAAGAACTCCTCATCATCGGGTTGGTACCAGTTCGGCCCCCAGAACAGTCGATCCATCTCGACATACGGCGCATCAAGAATCGCGGCGAGATTCTTGGAGAAAGTCGACTTCCCACTCCCACTCACACCCACCACGTTGATTCGGGAAGGAAGCGCTTCAGATTGGCAGAGGAAGGTGTTCACGGGACAATTGATGTGCTTGGGTGGAACTTGAGATTATTCCACACGGACGACATTGCGCCATGACGTTGTGAGCCTAGTCATGGGGTAGACAGGCATAGGGCCTCGCTAGGGTTGCGATCCCGCCCTTGCCGCAAGTGCAGACCGCAGCAACTCCTTCGGAGTAAAGCGTGTCTATGATTACCCAAGGTAGACTCGCTGGAAGCTCATCCAACCTTGGGCTTGTAGCACTATCCCCTTCGGGGAAGAGCTTCGAGTGAGCTACATAGACTCCCCGTTCAGTGCCCAACCTAGGCCGCGTTCCAATGCCTCGGCAATGCAGTTCATTTCCTGCGCTCCTCTGCGCTAGCGCCGATTGTTGAAGGCGACGCAATCTTCATACCGGGCGAGCTTGCCACCGAAGATGTCCAAGGCGCTGCCAATGGTAACGTCAACTCGACCGGCACTGATCTTCTGCACCCGCTCCAGGTCTGCGACACTCCGTGCGCCGCCGGCATAGGTCATGGGTTTGTCACACCAGAGGCTGAGGCACTTCACCAGGGATTCATCGATGCCCTCGCACTTGCCTTCCACATCCACGGCGTGGATCAGAAACTCATCGCAGTAGGCAGAGAGACGTTTGAAGGTGTCACTGTCCACCACGAGATCCGTCATGGTCTGCCAGCGGTTCATGGCCACCACCCAACCGTCCTGGGTGGCACGGCAGCTCAGGTCCAGCACGAGGCGTGAAGTGCCGACCTCCGCCACCATCTGGGCGAGTCGCTTTTCATCGAACCGGAACCGTTCATCAAAGACATAGCTTGTCACGATGACGTGGCTGGCCCCGGCCTCTAGATACTGGGCTGCATTCTCAGGGCGGATGCCACCACCGACGTGCATGCCTTGCGGATAGGCCCGCAAGGCGGAGAGGGCGGCTTCTTCGTTGCCCTTGCCCAGCATGATCACATGGCCACCCTTCAGGTTGTCCTTCTGGTACAGCCCGGCATACCAAGCTGCGGGCTTCTCGCTGACAAAGTTTTCCTGAGGTCCCTCCCCTTCGTCTTTGAGAGTGGAGCCCACGATCTGTTTCACCTTCCCATCATGAAGGTCAATGCAGGGCCGAAACAGGGTCATGTTGGGAGCAAAATCGATCAAGCGACCGTTCTGTTCAACGGAGTGGTCAGGCGAGGATTCGTCCGCTCGCGCCAGGTGAGCACTTCAGGCTCCCCTTCGGTGATCAGCACGACATGCTCGTAGTGGGCGCTCGGCTTGTTGTCGGCCGTCAGCACTGTCCAACCATCAGAGAGGATTCTCGTCTTCTCAGTGCCCATGTTGATCATCGGCTCAATGGCCAGGGTCATGCCGGCACGGAGACGGGGACGAGCTCCCTTGGTACCGTAGTTGGGCACTTGGGGCTCTTCATGCAGCTTCCGGCCCACGCCGTGACCCACAAATTCGCGAACCACGCTGAAACCAAAACGACGGACGTAGTTCTCCACCGAGTGGCAAAGGTCGCCTAGCATCAGACCGTCACGGGCCCAGTCGAGGGCTACTTCCAGCGAGTCTTCGGTCGCGGACAGCAGCTTTTGCACATCCGCATCAATGGGCGGGACGGGAACCGTCATCGCGTTGTCCCCCACCCAGCCGTCTTTGATGACACCGACGTCAATCTTAACGATATCACCGGGCTTGATAGGAACGTCATTCCCAATGCCGTGGACCACAACGTCATTGAGGCCAATGCACGCATAAGCGGGGAACGCACCACCCGGGCCCTTGTATTTGTAGAAGGCACTCACGGCCCCCTGCGCCTTGATTTCAGCAGCCACGAACCGGTCCATTTCCCCAGTCGTCATGCCAGGCTGCACCATGGCAGCGGTCTTCAAAAGAATGTCTCGCGCAAGACCACACGCCACCCGCATCCCGTCGAGGGCTTTACCATGACGGGTGGGGATACGATCGAAAGAGAGTGCCATGAAAATGAATACGATGTCTGTAAACAAAACCGCCCCGCAGATTCTGCGGGGCGGCAAAGAGATGGTAAAGACTATTTACCTTGGGAAATGGCGAAGGCAACACCGATCAAGGCGATCACAGCAATCACGGTCCAGAGAGTCACCACCAGACGGGGATTGGCGGCCATGCCACCACCCGAGGAGGGACGCTCGAAGCGGCCACGAATCTTGCCCTTGCGAAGGAAGCCGTCGTAGTGACGTTGAAGGAGGTGGGTCTCCACCTGACGCATCATGTCGAGCACCACGCCCACAAGAATCAGAACGCTGGTACCGCCGAAGAACTGGCTGACGCGCTGATCAAGGTGGATCCAACGCTGAAGCAGCAATGGGAACACATAGATAAGTGTCAGGAACAGGGCACCGGCGAAGGTGAGGCGGCTCATGGTGAAATCCATGAAATCTGCCGTGGGCTTGCCAGGGCGGACGCCAGGAATGTAACCACCGCTCTTCTTGAGGTCTTCCGCAATCTGGTTGGGCTGGAACATCGTCGCGACCCAGAAGTAGCTGAAGAAGAAGATCAAGCCCGTGGAGATGATCACATAAGGAGTACCACCGGTGAGCCATTCCGCCCACTGACGCACGCTGGCGACATCCGGGAAGAGGAAGCTGATGATCTGGGAGGGAAAGAGCAGGATGGCCTGGGCAAAGATGATCGGCATCACACCGGCATAGTTCACCTTGAGCGGCATGTATTGAGTCTGGCCACCATACACTTTGCGACCCACGACGCGCTTGGCGTACTGAATCGGAATACGACGCTGAGCCTGCGTCAGAGCAATAATGCCAGCGATCACGAAGACCAGCAGGGCAATGAGCATGAGCAGCGTCATGGCATCCATGGCACCCGCACCTTCACGACCGATGTAAGTCTTCCACACACGAACCAGAGCACCGGGGAGTTCCGCCACGATGTTGATCGAGATCAACAACGAAACACCGTTACCAATCCCCCGTTCAGTGATCTGCTCACCGAGCCACATGATGAACAAGCTGCCCGCCGTCATGGCGAAAACTGCAGGGATGACGAAGCTCCAGAACCCATAGTTGGGCACAAGAGGTCCGACCTTCTGCATCACTTCTTCAAGACCGAAGAGGAAAATGTTCTGACCGGGATTCTTGAGTGAGACAGCGAGGAGATACCCTTGGAATACACAAAGAGCGACCGTGGCCCAACGGGTCCACTGGTTGATCTTCTGACGGCCACCATCTTCACGGGAAAGCTTGCTGATGCTGGGCACCACGGCCGTCAGCAGCTGCATCATGATGCTGGCGCTGATGTAAGGCATGATACCGAGCGCAAAGATCGCACAACGCTCCAGACCACCACCGCTGAACACGTTCAACAGAGCGGCAGCGGCAGCAAACGGAGAGGCCGCAGCCTCAGCTTTGCTGTCGATCCACGCCTGAAGCACGTGGGGGTTCACCCCCGGAAGCGTGATGGCATAGCCAATACGCACGATGACGATCATAGCCAGCGTGTAGAGAATGCGCTGGCGTAGATCGGGGATCTTGAAGATGTTGACGAAAGCGGAGATCATGGAGTGAGGTCGTGTCTGAAAAATAGCAAGCGACTCAGGACAAAGCTGAGCCGCTTGCAAAGAACATTGATGTAACCCTGCCTGAAGGCAAGATTTATGCGGTCAGAGTTACCGTACCGCCAGCCTTTTCAATCTTCTCTTTTGCGGAGGCGCTGACCTTGGCCACCTGGACGGTGAGCTTGCGCTCCACTTCGCCATCACCAAGAATCTTCACGACATCGCAACGGCGCTTGATCAGGCCCGCATCACGGAGGCTCTGTTCATTCACCACGGCGCCGTCATCGAAGCGGCTGTCCAGATCGCCCACGTTGACCACTTCGGTCATGTCGCGGAACTGGGTGTTGTTGAAACCCTTTTTGGGAAGACGGCGGTGAAGTGGCATCTGGCCGCCTTCAAAGCCAGGGCGAATCGCGCCGCCGGAGCGGGCTTTCTGACCCTTGTGTCCACGGCCAGAAGTCTTGCCGTGACCCGAGCTCTCACCGCAGCCAACCCGCTTACGGCGGTGTTTGGCCCCGGGCTGGGGTTTAAGGTTGTGCAGTCTCATAAGTCTAATCTAGATGAAGTAAGGTTGCCGGAACGCTGGCATTACAGAGCGGCTTTTTCAGCCACTTTTTTGCCGCGCATCTTGAAGATTTCGTCAGGCAGACGCAGTGCGGAAAGCGCTGCGAGAGTAGCTTTGACGACGTTGGCGTGGTTGCTGGAACCGAAGGACT
>JBGGMQ010000022.1:0-10903 GCA_041287975.1 Verrucomicrobium sp.
CCATAAGCCAATC
This sequence comes from Verrucomicrobium sp., assembly GCA_041287975.1. Taxonomy (GTDB): domain Bacteria; phylum Verrucomicrobiota; class Verrucomicrobiia; order Verrucomicrobiales; family Verrucomicrobiaceae; genus Verrucomicrobium. The sequence continues at coordinate 14 of JBGGMQ010000022.1, forward strand.
ACCCCTGTCTCATGTACTGGGTGCGCCGACATTCATGTCGGCTGATGCTCGATGAGAGACGCTCGTTGCCGACATGAATGTCGGCGCACCCAGTAGGTTGCTGCATGAGACGAGGGACCTCCAAAGGATAGTTGAAGCGCCACCGTGAAAGCGATCCGCGGCTGGCGAACGTCTCCTGCCGAACCTGTGCCGGCGTGAGGTCAGCGCTCCCAGGGTCCAAGTGCGACATCAAGCCTCGATGACCCGCCGGAAGCTCTTCCCCGAAGGGGATGTTTAACTCAGCCCAGGGTTCGCCGAGCTTCCAGCGAGGCTACCCTGGGTACTCGCATCACCAATCGTCAGGTGTGGATGCCGGTGGCATTTCCTCTAACCAGGCTTCACCCAGAGCCCCCACGTCACAGACGTTTCTAGTCCCGCCTCCGCCTTCTGCACATCACAATACCCAAAACCCCCAGCAACAGCAACCCGGCCGCGGAAGGCTCGGGCACACTCGACAAAGTCAGCACGCCGGTGCTGTAGTCCAGGGACGCAAAGTAACTGGAGTTGATCAGATTGATGGCGGAGAAACTGGATCCCGGCGCGGCCTCCACGAATTGAAAGAGATCGAAGGAATTGCCGCTCTGGAAAGCAAAATTCGGATCGAGGGTGACGTTCAATACGCCACCAAACGTCAGCCAGTCTCCCGCGCTGACGGTATCAAAGAGGCTGGTGGACTTGATATCAAGATTCACCACAGCACTGGAATCAAGTGTGAGGTCGTCGGTGAAGGAAATCGTGGCGGGTGTGGAGGAGGCTGTACCCACAGTGAGGGTACCAGAGACAACCGAATTGCCGCCTACGGTGCCGCTTCCCGTAGCAGTGGCACCGCTGGACACCACCAGGCCTCCACTGAGTGTGGCCCCCGACAGTTCCAGCGTACCTTCCTGAACCACAGTGTTCCCCGCGTAGGTGTGCGCGCCCGCAATCGTAAGTCGACCACTGCCCAGTTTGGTGAGCCCACCCGTTCCTTGCAGCGTGCTGCCGACGCCTACCGTGAAACCTTGCGTGTCAAAATACAAACCTCCGTCAGCAATCTGCAAATCGCCGGCTTCGTAAGTTTGCAAAAATGAGGCTTGGTTCGCTGTGGCCCGCAGCACGCCACCATCAAACTGAATCGTGCTGCCGCCGGAACCTGGCCATTCCTTGATGTACGATGTTTCAAGCACGCCGCGTCCCCCGGCTTCAGTCCCTTTGAGGCTGATGGTGCCAGTGCCAGTCGATGAGACCGCTGACCGGATGTAGGCGGCCTTGACGGTTCCTCCCGCCTCCACGGTCAGGGAGCCGTTGCCGCCCTCGCCGACCATGATTTCGGAGGTGGTTTCCCACAGAGAGTTGGCACCTCTAACCGTGACTGAGCCACCCCCTCCGGCGTTCGAAGTCAACTGGCCGATGGAAGTCGCACCGGAGACCAGCTTGCCACCGGCCTCAATGATGACGGTACCCTTCGCTTTTGTGGAAATGGTGAGAGCTCCAGTGTTGTTCCAGACGGAACCACTGCCGCTCACTGTCACAGCGCCTGAGCCGGACAACTGATTGCCCATGGAGGTGGTTGAACTGTTGAGGGTGCTGCCTCCTTGCACAGTGATGGAGCCCGTGCCAGCAGAGCCCACGGAAAGATCGCCACTCACCGTCCAGGTCCTTCCGTTGGTGAGCGTCACAGATCCGATGTAACCGGCGCTTTTTCCTATGCTGGTCATGCCGGAAAAAGCGTTGGCGGAATCGATGGTCACTACTCGTGGGATGGTGCTGAGTCCAATGGCGACAGTATCAAGCGCAGTTGGCACCTGGGCTGTAGGGGGCGGACCTCCGTTGATGAAGAACTGCCAGTTGGAAGCCGTATGCCAGTTGCCCGTCGTGCCCGTCCAGGTGCTCTGCCCCTGGGCTGACGCGGGAGTTGGCCGCGAAAGTCCCATCATGAAAAGAGCAAATAGTATGGCGACCCTCAACTTGCTGAAGGGTACGTGGGCATGACTGTACTCAAATCTCTTCGTCATAGGGTTGCTTTGTTTTCAATCCCAAAGAATTCTCTGGAGATTGTTTCCTCGAGTTCCGGCTGCCTGCTACGGCGGCTGGTCCTTGTGCTGTGATTCGCGTCCCTCGTCAGGAGGGCCTGAGAAGGGGCTGGGACGGTTCCATATCTTATGCCTCTCTTCAGCGCCAGTGGTGATGGATGAACCCGCCTGAATACTATTTGAATCGTCCACAAAGCGTGGGAAACGCCATGAAAGGTGCGTTGCGTTCTGTCAGAAGCCTGCGATACGAAACGTTTTGGTCTGCCTCCCATGCTCCAAGTCCGCGATCTTCACTTTACCTATGCCAGAGGCGAGTTTGGGTTGCGCTTGTCGCAGCTCGACCTCGAGCCCGGTCAAAGCGTCGCTTTGATGGGCCCGAGCGGCACGGGAAAAACCACGCTGCTGCGGCTGCTCAGCGGCATCCTTTCGCCGGATTCTGGCACCATCTCCTGGAAGGGGAGCCCGCTCACTCGATCCGTTCGCCTCCATGAACTGGGCCTTGTTTTTCAAGACTTTGCCCTCCTCGACTATCTTACCGCGCGCGACAACGTCCTTCTCCCTTTGAAATTGTCCGGCCGCCTGACCGCGAGCCACAAAGACCGCGCAGTCCGGCTTCTAGAATCCCTCGACATGGCCGCGCACAGCGACCATCTCGCGGGGCGCCTGTCGCAGGGGGAGCGCCAACGCGTGGCTCTGGCCCGTGCCTTGGTGCATGAGCCAAAGTTCCTCCTGGCAGATGAGCCGACGTCTGCGCTCGATGCCCGTCGTCGCAATCGGGTCTCCAATCTTCTCATGGAGCAGGTGCGTGATCACAACGTGCTTCTCCTGATGGTGACTCATGATCAAGAATTGCAGCAAGGGATGAGCGTGAAGTTGAACGTGGAGGACTGGGCCGCCCAGCCAGCCTAGACGGGAAGCGGCGAACAACACCATGAGCATCCTCGGCTGCCTCCAACTTGCCTGGCAATACGTCTCGCACTATCGCGCGCGGACCCTCCTGCTCCTGCTGGCATTGGCACTCACTCTCACCTTGCCCTTGGCAGTTCGCGATCTGGTGAAACTCGCCCAGACAGAGATGCGGGCCCGCGGCACCTCCACCCCGTTGGTTCTTGGAGCCAAAGGCAGCCCGTTGGAACTCGTGCTCAACGCCTTGTATTTCCGCCGGCGCGGCATGGACTCCATCTCACAAAAGCAGGTGCTGGCCGTTCGCCAGTCCGGACTCGGTCTCGCCATCCCGCTCTACGTTCGCTATCACGCGCAGCAGGCTCCCATTGTCGGCACGGGTTTGGAATACTTTCAGTTCCGTGGGCTGCAAGTGGCTGAGGGGCGTCTGTTAAGTCGCTTGGGAGATTGCGTCATAGGTGCAGCAGTGGCGCGTGAACGAGGGTTGAGGGTGGGGGAGTTCGTCAGCTCCTCACCCGAGCAGGTCTTTGATCTCGCGGGTGTCTATCCGCTGCGGATGCGCATCACCGGCATCCTCAGAGAAACACGCACTGCGGATGACAACGCCATCTTCGTGGATGTGAAGACGACATGGCTCATCGAAGGCATTGCCCATGGTCATGAGGATCTCGCCGCTGCTTCCGACCCCAACAACATCCTCTCCAAAGATGAGTCCAATGTGGTGGGAAGCAAAGCTGTCCGGATGTTCACTGAGGTCACGGACGCCAATATCGCCAGCTTCCACTTTCACGGCGAACCTGAGAGCTATCCCCTCAGCGCGATTCTCGTGGTCCCTCACGACGCCAAAGCCCAGGCGCTTCTGCTCGGGCGCTATCAGAAGTCCAGTGAAGGGTGGCAACTGGTCCAACCTGCCTTGGAGATGGATGCTCTGCTGGCGACCCTGGTCCAGGCAGAGCGGTTTACGGTACTCCTGCTTGCGGGCCTGGGCGTGACCGTGCTTCTGATCTCCAGCCTCGTCTTTGCCCTCTCCTTCAAGATGCGTCGTCGTGAATTCGCCACTCTGTCAGAGTTGGGCATCAGCCGCCGCGCGGTCGCCCTGGTAAAACTTTCCGAGATCCTTTTAATCAGTCTCGCTGCCCTGGCCCTCATGACCGTCCTTCTGACCCTGGTCCACCACTTCGGACCAACCCTCGTCCGCACCGGCCTCAACTAAGACAGTGTGGAAGAAGCGTCCCGCTTCTAGGTCCTCCTGCCTGTTGACGCCCTCCCCGCCCCAGGCCTCCACACAGTCTTCTTGTTACGACCTAGAACCGAGACGGTCCCCGCCACTTTGGTCCAGGCAGAGCGGTTCGCCGTGCTCCTGACCCATCCCTGAGTGCCATCCATGTGAATGGCGATGAGAGTCTTTCCATCCGTGAGAATATCTCTTCGCCCCACTGAAAAGAACGGAAACCGGCATGCCGCATGCAGACAGAGTTGAGGTGTTGCTGCGGGTTTGCAATGCAACCATGTCGACAAAAAAAGTTTCCTGCCGCTTGTCCTCAACCACAGGGATTGCCCAGGCTCACCCCCCGTTTTGCCAGTCCACTCCTAGTCCCCTATGGCCAACCTCAACGCCAGCAACTCCAGTAATACTGTTGTCACCCGCATTCCCGCCCAGATCGGGGGCAATCCCACAGTCAGCCTGTCCGCGACCACCATTCTTGCAGATCTGGGTTTTAAGGACAAGCAGATCGCGTCCGTGCTTGCCAACCCGCAGCATGAAAAGGCGCTGGAAGCCTTGTTCAATGGCGCCCCGGGCGAGGTGGCGCCGTTGACCTTTGCTTTCGGCGGGATCGTGCCGACTCCAGATGCCTCATTGCCGCCGCATATGGACAGTTTGGCTGAGGCGCTCGCTCGCAATGCGCCGCGCAAGGCCTTGCCTCTGCTGGCTGCAGCGTTGGCTTGCAACCCTGATGCACCCATGAACGCCAAAATCTTTGCGGCCTTCGCGGAGGCCCGGCTGTCCGCGCCAGATGTAGCTTTGGGAACTACAGCGGAAAAAGCGTTCCAAATTGAATTGCGTGCCCAGTTCGCGGATCACAACATTCCCCTGCATGTGAAGCAAACGTGGGTGCCCTTGCTCAAATATCACGGTGCAGACCTTGGGAATCGTTTGGACAAGGTGCCGTATCCGACAGCCGCACGCGGGGCGTCACCGTCAGCATCTGAAACATTGAAGCACTCGCAAGTCCTGGTGGGCCAGTTCTACGAAGCGCTCGCCAAGAACGATGATGAGATGATGGACAACGTGCTGAAAAAGCTCAGCCGTTGGTCGAAAGACGAAGCGAAAATCTGCCAGAAAGAACGGTCCTCGGAAGCGTCCAAGTCCAAGCTCCCTTCAAGTGCGAAAGCGGGCAATTCGTCAAGCATGCAGGACGCGATGAAAGTCCTGACCGTGCCTCCCAAAAGCCGTGACCTGCTGGGGGGCATCGACAAGCGCTCTCAGGAGCTGGCCACAGCCATCAAGGGTCACGACCAGCCGAAGATCGAGAAGCTGTTGAAAGGCCCTGAAGGAATACAGCTGATCAACGCGAAGCTGCCGCCGGGGGGATGGACGCCGCTGGCCCTGGCCGTGTCTTCAGGCGATGAGCATGCTGTGGCATTTTTCCTCTCATGTCCAGGGGTGGAGTTGAATGCACGTTGTCCTGGCACTGCGGAATCGCAGCAGCAAGCCGATGCCCACGGACCCAAGGGTGAAGTCAGGGATGCCACACCACTCTCTCTGGCAGCTCGCCATGGGCATGACGGGGTCGTCCGCCTGCTGCTGAAGAAGCCGGGCGTCGAAGTGACAGCGGTCAATGCCGCAGGAGTGAGCCCTTTTTTTGAGGCCCTGGCCAACGGGAAGGTTTCAGTGGTGAAAGAGTTCACATCAGATTCCCGCATCGACATCAACAAGAAGAATCAGCAGGGGCAGACGCCCCTCTGCCTGGCGACCGAGCTGGGCCATCCCGAGATCATCAAGGAACTCCTGAGCAACCCGAAAGTGGAGGTAAGCAAGCCTGGTAAGAACGGTCTGACGCCCTTGCATTTTGCCGTCGCACACTCGAATCCACAGGTGTTTCAGGCGTTTGCAAGCCACCCTTCCATCAGCCAAACAGCGAACGCAAAAGACAAGTGGAAGATCACCCCGCTCGAAATGGCCGCCCGATGCGGAGCTGACCCGGAGAAGGTCATCAAGCCGTTGCAAAAAATGACGAAAGCGTCGCCCGTGTCGAGCGCTTCAGTACCTTCCACCGACTATTCGAAGGGGCTGCTTGTCGGCGGATCTGGCTCGTCTTCTCAGACGGCTGATCTCAACAAAGTTGCCAAAGCGGGCGGAGTCGACCTCCAAGGCTCCGGCGATGACGTCCAGAACATGAGCTGGGAAGCCTTGAAGAAGCTTCCTGTGCAAAAGGGTGCTTTTGCGATGATCGCTGGCGAGGCGACGTGGGATGACGCTCTCAAATGTCACATGACGAAATTGGGGTCAGGGGAAGTCGTCCCCACCTCCGCCATCATCCGTGTGCTCGCTGAAAAGGGGGTGCGGGACATCACCTTCTTCGTGAACTCCGGGGGCAGGGCCGTCGAGGGTCTGGCACGACAGCTGAACGGCGATCCTGGCTGGCCGGCATCGCTCAATTCGAACCTGAAAATTACCTTCGTGGGAGGGGATTCGTGGAATTCCTCTGCATCGAGCAACTATGACATGGAGAACCGGCTGAAAGACTTCGCGGCCGCCCAAGAGGGAGAGCAGGGCACCTCCATGGAGCACAACACCGTCGGCAGCATGGCTACGCTCACCTGGAGCCCGACGGCCGGTCGAGTTGTTGCCTCGAGCCGTAACCCGCCAGGAGAAAGTGAGCGCGGCACGCTCAGTGCGAAAGAAAAGGAGAAGGTCCTGTGCCACCAGTTGCTCGATCACGCCTACCAAGGAAACTACGCAAAACTGCGTACCATGCTGGCGGATCCGGCAGTGGACTATCACGCTCTCCTCGGCGGTGAGATTCTCGCTGCGGCGGCGGCAGGTGGGCACCTGGAGACTGTGGAACTGCTGCTCCAGCAGGATAAAATCGGGATCAATAACAAAAACGGTGTTTCGGCGCTCTCTGTTGCGGCGCAGTCCAATCACCCGGCTGTCGTCGACCGGCTGGTGAAGCACTCGGAGATCAGAGTAAATGATGGCCTGCCCCTGCTTGCTGCGGCAAAAGCCGGACACACGGACGTGGTCGACATACTGGTGAAACATCCGGATATCAATGTTAACGGGCATCTTGATGACGGTGGCGCGCCACTTCTGGCGGCAGCGGAGAACGGGCATGTGGAGGTCGTTGCCGTCCTGTTGCGGCACCCCAAAATTGATTTGAACAAGGCAAACACTGCGGGGGATACTCCGCTGTCTGTAGCCGTTAAAAACGGCCATGGGGAGGTAGTCAAACTTCTGCTCGCCAATCAAGCTCGCCTCACTCCCGATTTTGACAAGGCGATCAAAATCGCGATCGAGAACCAACACCACGATATCGCGGAAATGTTGCAAGAGGCCAGTAAAGGCTGGTACCAGTCCATAGGAGATGTGGAGAAGCAGGACCGTCGCGCGGTGCGTGACCTTCTCTACGGTTCGGATGAGGGCGACACCGCATCCGTGGAGCGCGCACTGCAATATCCGGGTATACAGATCAACAAGGAGCAGGGAGACGGCATTACGCCCCTGTTTGCTGCCGCTCAGAAAGGGCACACGGGAGTGGTCGGTGTGCTGCTAAAGGAGCCCGGTATCCAGATTAACAAGGCGGCGAAGGGAGGGGTAACGCCGCTGCATCAGGCGACGGAGCAAGGACACTCGTCAGTCGTTGAGCTGTTGGTGAAACAGCCCGGCATCCTGATCAACACGACGAACGAAAAAGGTGCCACCCCGCTGAATGTCGCCGTGCGTAACGGCAAAGCCGACGCTTTCGATGCCCTGATAAAAAGGCCCGAAATCGAGGTCAACAAACCGGACAACACCGGTGCCACGCCGCTGCATACCGCAGCGCTCAAGAACCGCAGGAGCATGACCAAAGCCCTGGTGGAACATCCGAAAATCGATGTTAACAAGCAAGACAAGACGGGAGCCACCCCGATGCATGCCGCAGCCGAGGCGGGCTTCTCAAGGCCAGTGGAGGAGCTTCTGAAACATTCCAAAATCCAGATTAACAAGCAGGACAACACTGGCGCCACGCCGCTCTATGTCGCGGCAGCGGCGGGTAAGATAAAGGTGGTAGAAGCATTGCTCACAGGCGGAGCCGAGATCGAAAAAAGGACGAAAGATGGTCTTACGCCACTACACATTGCAGCGCGTAACAATGAAATAGACGTGGTCCGAGCTTTGCTGCTCAATGGTGCCGGTCGACTCGATTCTGCCATCGAGATCGCCCGCAAGAAGGGGCACACGGAAGTTGTGGAGTTGCTGACGGCCACCAAAAAAGAGCGCGGCTTTGTCGGGCTTGATGATGGGGCGCATACTTCTGATGAGGAGGAGCAGGACATGGTCGAGCTTGATGATGTGTAACCATGCAGAAATGAAGGCCCGTCCGCGCGGGCCAGTCTCCTTCTTTTGCGCGCACGAGTCCTGAGCCCGGTCGTCCCTCTCTGGCGTCCCTTGTTTCGTCGTTGCTCCGCTGTCGCTGAAAAAATTGATGCCAAAGCAACAGGCTCGTTCCCGCCCTTAAAATCCAATCGCAATACTTTATGGATGCAACCTATGCTTCTTCTGGTGCATACCACAGTTATGCGAGTGATTCTGTGGGCAATTCGTCGGCCTCTCCAGTCAACTCGCCGCCGCGCGGCCAGCCTCAGACCGTCGAGGGCATCCTGGGCCAGTTGGGAATGGCAGAGGAGCAGGCCAAGGCGCTGGCCAGCTCGAAGCACGGCATCACACTGAAGGCCTTGTTCATCGGCCCGCAAGCCCCGGTGGGCATAGTCTCCGCACCAGGCTCGCCCGTGAGTTTCAGGAGGCTCGCCGCTAGCCCATTGCCAGCCAACATGGGCAGCCTGGCCCAGGCACTGGCCAAAGTGGCATCGCGAGAGTGCGCGACCCTGCTGGCAGTGTTGCTTCCTTGCGCGACCGCCGTAAACGATACCCAGGCCAAGATCAAGATCGCCTCCGCCTGCGCTACAGCGTGGTCAGCGGCTGGCCTGCCCACGCCTGCCCTGGTGCTGGGGGATGTTGAAAACAGCGCCTTTCAAGGTGAACTGCGCAAACTGCTCTTGCAGCAGGATATTGCTGTTGAACTGAAGCTTCCGTTGAAGCCCTTGCTCCAGCTCGGCTATACCAGGCAGGATGCCCTTGACCGACTGGCCCGTGTGCCGCAGCCCGGCAGCACCTCCTCATCGCCGCCCCTCCAGCCGCTGAAGACCCTGTTCTATGAGGCGCTCATTCATGACGATCGGGAGGTGCTGGACAAGGTGCTGGCCAAATTCAGCAGGTGGCCTGAAAAGGAGATGCGTGAGTCCTATAACCAGTGCTGTGCGGACTGGGTGACGTGTACTGCCCCGCCAGCAACCGCTCCGCAGGAAGGCGGGGCATCACTCATGCAGGACATGATGCTGATGTCGCCTGTGTCTCAAAACAGCCTGAGAGTCCAGGAACTTAACGCGAAGGGTCCTCAGGCAATGGCGGATGCGATCGCCGCGGGGAGCGCTGAGAAGGTGAAGGGACTGTTGGAAGGTGGCGGAAAGTTTCTGCTCAATGAGCCCCTGCCACCTATGGGGTGGACGGCACTGACTCTGGCCGCGTCACTGGGAAAAAAGGACGTGGTAGAACATCTTCTCAATTGCGATGGGATAGAGGTAAACGCGTGCTGCCCTTACCCTCCAGAGCCCACAGACAAGGTCAATGCGACGGTCTACCCGACGAGTACGCAGGATGCCACCCCGCTGTTCATGGCCGCCATGAATGGACACGAAGACGTGGTCAAACTGTTGTTGGAGAAGGCGGAAGTCGACATCAACCAAGTCAACGTCTCGGATTCGACCCCTTGTGATATTGCGGCGCTCAATGGTCACATGGGCATTTTCAAGTTGCTCCTGTACCGCCAGGAGACGGACGTCAACAGGCAGGACCCCATCAACGAGCGCACGCTTCTTTACAGGGCTTCCAGTGCAGGTCTGCACAATGTCGTCGAGGAGCTTTTGAAACATCCAGACATCTCGGTCAATCTGCCAGAGTTCAGCGGTGCCAGCCCACTCCTCGCAGCCTCCCGATATTGCCATCTGCCCGTGATGAGATTGCTCTTGGCTGATCCGAGAGTGGATGCTTCCGTGGCCGGCAAGTATGGCCAGACCCCGCTGCATCACGTTGCCGCGCACCATCACCAACCTGAGGCCATCGATTTGTTCCTCAATCTGCCGCTCGAAAAAAAGAAGATGCTGGCAAACAAGGTCGACGATTGGGGGCGGACGCCTTTCAGTGTGGCGATTCAATGCGGGTGCGACGAGGAGAAATTTGTGGAGCCGCTGCGCAAATTGACGGCCTTGACGGAGGTGCCATCTGTGGGGCAGGTCTCCACGAAGCACTCGCAAGCCCTGATGGTCGTTGGATCTGGCATAGCTCTTCCCAAGGCCAGTTTGCAAACTGTTGCCGCAGAGGGAAAAGTCACCCTCAGCTACCTGGGTGATGGTGCCAAGGACATATCTTGGAAAGCTCTAACGCAGTTGCCAGATCAGGACGGCGCGGTTGGGACTGTGTACTGCCATGGTGAATGGAACGAAGTCTCGCAAACTCACATGCTTGTCTTTGGGGAGCAGGAAGGTGTCCCCACCTGTGAGGCATTGTGGATCATGTATGAAAAGGGGTTTCGCAAGATAACCGTCCACGCATGCAAGTCTGCCCATGCGGCCGCAGGCTTGGCGCGGCTCATCAACAGGGATCCCCGTCTCCCCA
>JBGGMQ010000023.1:0-2699 GCA_041287975.1 Verrucomicrobium sp.
TCCACACTCCCCTGCACCACTTGGGTGAATCCGCGTGACTGGCAGTACTCCACCGCCAGTGGGGAGAAATCGAATCCATGCAGATCCCACGCGGGATTCTTCTCCCGCAGATGCCTGAGCGTGCCCCCGGTGCCACATCCGGCATCCAGGATGCGCCCCCGGTCGCTCTTCAGGAGAGACGCTACTTGCTGTGGCACATATCCGTGCAGCACCTGATACCACCAGTAGGTGTCCTCCACCTGGCGCATCGTATCGTATTCTTTGTTGAGCATGAGAGGGGGATGAGGAAGACCTCAGTAGGGAGAAAATTCACGAATGGCAGCGCAGGCATACCTCACCGCCTCCTCATCCAGATAGGGGTGCAGTGGCAGCGTCAGGATCTCTTTCATCGCCGCTTCCGTCACTGGCAGCGGCGCAGATGCCGCAGCAAACTCCGCATACCCAGGCTGTTGATGAATGGCAGCGGGGTAGTGCACCGCTACCGGCACACCTTTGCCGGTGAGATGCTGCACCAAGGCATCGCGATGCGGACTGCGGATCACATACAGGTGGTAGGCATGGTCACACTCCGGCCGCTCAATAGGTGGCACGATATGCTGGCACGCATTGAGCAACTCTCCATAGAGCATCGCAAGTTCCCGCCTTCGCTGTAGTCCCGCAGGCAGACTGCGGAGCTTGATGCGGAGTATGGCCGCCTGCATCTCATCCAGACGGCTGTTCACCCCCTGGCTGGCACTGATGTAGCGCTCCTTCCATCCATACTGCCGGATCGCCAGCATCTCAGCAGCCAGTTCGTCGTCCTGCGTGGCTACGGCTCCGCCATCTCCGAGTGCCCCCAGATTCTTCGTGGGATAAAAGCTAAATGCCGCAGCCCTGCCCAGACTGCCTACCATACGCCCCTTGTACCGGGCCCCATGTGCTTGAGCACAATCTTCCAGCAGGGCGATCCCGCGCCTCCCGCAAATCTCCTCCAGCCGATCCATATCGCAGGGGTGGCCATAGAGATGGACGGCCAGCACCGCCTTGATCCCCTGCCCTTCTGGAGACTGCAGCAGTGACTTCAACGACTCGGGACAGAGAGTAAATGTGTCGGGATCAATATCCACATACACCGGCACCGCCCCTGCGCGGCATATTCCCGACGCACTGGCCACGGCCGTGTGCGATGGCACCGCCACCCTGTCCCCGGGGCCGATCTTCACCGCCCGCAGCATCACCTCAATGGCATCCGTGCCGTTCGCGACACCCACCACTTTGCTGACCTTCACATAGGCGGCAAACTCCTCCTCAAATCCAGTCACCTCTGGCCCCAGAATATAGCTCCCCTTTTGAATGAAATTCTGCAACGCCTCATGGATCTCCTCCTGGTGGGCAAGCGCATCTTCTAATGGATAAGCACTGAATCTTGGGACAGATCGCATGGATGGTTGGTTGAGATGTCTTTCGACAATGAGCACAAAAATCTGGAGAACGTACAGGTTAAACAAGTGACGAACGTCACTCATCGACCGGGAATGACTCTGCATTCCGACGGTCCAGTGGAATTAGCCGCAAATGGTATGAATCCCCATAGAAGGCATAAGCCTTGACGTCAGGAGGCGTACCCGGCGGCAGCTTGTACTGCCAGCCGAAATAGTGATCAGAGTGATACCGACGCGCCAAAGCACGCCGCTCAAAGTCGTCTGGCAGCAACGGCTTCGTGAGATACGTCACCCTCTCCCCCTCCGCCTCGGTAGTGGTGGTGAGCACGATCAGGTCGGGCAACACATTCAGGTGTTTGGAGGAGCCACACGTCCCCATGGCCACGCGTTCTCCGGAACTCTCCTGCAGCAACCGCCACGAGCCCCATTTGTCAGGGAGCGGCCGTCCCTGCCGGAAGCTCGGGGGATCCCGGCAGCCCATGAATTTCAGCCCCCGTACCAGCCCCTTCTCCCACATGAAGCGGGCCACCGCGACCGTCTCTGAGGGCGCTCCCGGAGACCAGATCAACCCCAGCGGCGGATCGATGATCTTTACAAAACTCAGCACCGCACGGTCCTGCATCATCCGTCGGTGTTGCGCCTGCATCATCTGCGCCCCGTCGGCCCACGCCAGGATCTGGAGCAAGGTCAGCACCGCAACCACCGCCGGGAGCGCGGCGCGCACTTTCGGCGCGGATCGCCACAGCGCCAGCATGAGCAGCCCCGTCACCCCTGTCACAAAAAACTGCATGTGCGTCGCGTAGCGGGGTGCCAGCGCCGTATCCAGAGTCTGGTTCAGCCGCACGATGGTGATCAGGCCGGCATTACAGACCGCCCAGATGCACAGCACCCCCCAAGGGAGCACCTCGGTCAGCAGGCCCTCCTTGCGGATCAGCTTGTAGGCGCTGACCGCAGCGGCGATCACGAGCACTCCGGCCAGCCCCATCGCCCCATTCACAGGCTCGAACGGACTCCCGTCCGCCAGGATGTTCCCCAGCAAAACCAGTCCATACGCAGTCGACAGTCCTGGGCGTGCCAGCTGTTTGCTCACCTGCGCCGTCATGCCACCACTTCCCACGGATTCCGGGAAGGAAAACAATGCCACGTAAATCAGAGCCGCCGTGAGGACGAGCCAGAGCCCGAGAAACACAGGGTGAGATCGACGATCCCGATCCCAGGTCTGCCAGGCAATGGGGATCATCAGCAAGCCTGGCACCACGAAGCCAGCGCCGAAGGACA
>JBGGMQ010000024.1:0-3498 GCA_041287975.1 Verrucomicrobium sp.
GGACTCGGGAAACGCCTTCCCATCCAGATCCTTCAGCACTGGCTTCCAGTCAAACGTCTCCAGATGCGACGGCCCTCCGGCCATGCAGAGATGAATCACCCGGCGGGCACGTACTGGCGCATGAGGTTTGGTCAACGCTCCGCGCCAGCGATCCGAAGGAGAAGCGGTGGCCTGTTCCAGCAAGCCTGCCAGCGCCATGCCGCCGAGTCCATAGGCGGACTGCTGCAGGAAGGCGCGACGCGCCATGGATGGTGGTCGGTTAAAGGTGGAAAAGGGAGACATGACGGGGAAAAATTCAAATGCCAAAAACGAAACTTCAAGGAAGGATCAAGTGTCAGCAATCAGACTCGTTCTTTGGAGACGCGACGGATCTTTGCGAGAATAAGGAGAAGTTCGCAGGCTTCACGATAGAGAATTCTTGCTTCACCTGCGAGACTAGGTTCAGAGGCGACTATCATTCGGAGGAAGAATCTTGCTTCCTTGGCTTCTTTCACACAGCGACTGATAGTGTTCACAAAATCCTTCTGGGATACGCGCTCACTCGCCTCCATGTAGTTCGCGCCCACACTTGTAGCTGAGCCCACAAGCTGGTCGATCAAGCGGTTGTTTGTGGGGCTAAGAGGGATTCGCTTCGAAAACTTCACAGCTTGCACTCCGAACAAGGTGGTCCGCTCTTCAAGATCAAAAACACGCTTTTCACCGTAAGGGGCAGCATCCTCCCGTAGCGAGAGACCCTCTTCCTCAAGCGCCTCTCTCAGGCCAACAGGTTCGAGCCCACTCCAATCATCATCTTGAAAGTTGATTCTTGAGCCTTCCATGAAGTTTCGTATTTGAATTTTGAAGTTTTGGGCCCCTCAATATCTCGTGATGGTTTCCTGCAGGTTCAACACCACCCTGCAGACCGAAGTCCACGCGGCAAGCTCTTCAACATTCACCCCGGATGCGAGGGGAGAAACGCCCACCTTTGCCAGTTTCGCGGCATCTTCAGGACTGGCTTTGTACAGCTCCCGCTGCGAGTTCAGGAAATAGGTCAAAGAATCCAGTTCAGGTCTCTTCAACTGGCGGCCTGCCGCCAGTTCCATCGCGGCATTCAATCGGGTTGCATCGTCTGCAATGTTCTTTTGCAGCAGACGCTCCGCAAACACCCTCGCCGCTTCCACAAACGTGGGATCGTTCAACAACGTCAGCGCCTGCTGAGGCGTGTTCGACACAGTCCGGTTCGCTGTGCATTCGTCACGCATCGGCGCATCAAAGTTCGCCAGCATGGGGTGGAGGAAAGTGCGCTGCCAGTGCATGTACACGCCTCGTCTCCACTGACGGGCATCCGCCTCTGCCACGTACCTGCGATCAGGAAACTGCAAGTTCGCGTAGTAGCCGTCGGGCTGATAGGGCTTCACACTGGGGCCACCGATGTCCAGATTCAGCCTGCCCGCGATGAAGAGGGCATTGTCACGCACGAACTCGGCTTCGAGCCGGCGGGGATTTTGAGAAGCCAACAAGCGGTTGTTGGGATCGATATCCCGGAGTTCTGGCCGCAGGCTGGAACTCTGCCGGTAAGTTTCAGACAGGACCATGAGGCGGATGAGATGCTTCACATCCCAGCCACTGTCTCGGAACTCGCTCGCGATCCAGTCGAGCAGTTCGGGATGGCTCGGCGGCTCACCTTGTGCTCCGAGATCATCCACCACCATGGAGAGGCCGTTGCCGAAGAACTGCTTCCAAAGTCGGTTCGTGAAGGCTCGCGGGGTGAGCGGATTCTCGGGAGAACAAAGCCACTTGGCCAAGTCCAGGCGGGTGGCTTGAGGTTGATTCGATACGGATCGGAATGAAGCAGGCAGAAACTCCGGCACTGCAGGCGGAGTCACCTCTCCGGACTCATCCATCCAGTTGCCTCGGGGCAGCACTTTCACCGTCAGCGGTGGCATGGCCTGGGTCACCATGGTCCAGGTGCGGCCTTCTCGACACTGCAGCCACTCTCCAGAAAGTTGCCGATACTCGGCCAGTCCTGTCAACGGAGTCGGAGCCGACCTGACATAAGTTTCCAGGAGTGTCGACGCAGGGTCAGGTGATGCCAAGGCGGCCCCCAGTTCGGTCAGCCAGTCAGCCGCCAGTGGCTTCAGAGGAGCGAAAGGTGAAGTCTCCATCCGAAATCTCGCGACACTATTGCTGTCGAGTTTGAGAACCAATTGGTCTCCGTCAGCAAGCGTTACTGGCTGCTCCAGCTGCCAGACCGACTGCTGGGGCTGGTCCCAACCCTTCGTCGAAGTTTTCCAGCCGTCCTTGAGATTGAGCACTTGGACGGTGCTGCTGTACCGGGGATCTTGTTGATCGGCATCGGCATAGGCGACAGGCAGAGCCACTTCTTTCTTCGCATCTTTTCTAAGGATGGCAGCCATCACTTTCACCGTGGCGGAGCCCTCTCCCCCGTTGCGTAGAATGCTCCCTTTGTGAGCCGCGCTGGGCATCAGTTGCAATCGAATAGCGGTGACGGTGGAGGCTCCGGGTGTCAGCACGATGCGGGTGTTGTCCGGCTGGGATGTGTTCGCCACGATCCAGCCCTCGGCTTCGACCGTAGGAGCCGGCGCCTTCACCTTCACTTTCTCTTCGGACTTGGGTGCAGCTCCCTTCTTGGCCGGAGGAGCTGGTGCGACGGTCACGACAGGGGGTGATGACTGCCAGCCTGACGGATGCTTCGCGAGAAATCCCCGCGAAGACTCCACCCATTGCTTGAATGCCAGCAGGGATTCTGGAGCGACGACCTGCTTTGCCGCGGCATCCAGCATTTGTTTCCTCAACTCGTCACTGCGATGCTTGAGGTAAGGGCTGGTCACCTCGATCTCGGGAGGGAAAGGATATTCATTGGTCCAGCCCTTCAGTTCGGGATTCGGGGAATAACCATAGTCAGAATACACCCCCCACTGCTTCACATCCGCGAAGAAGGCCTGCATGGCGTAGAAGTCTTTTGCAGTAAAGGGGTCAAACTTGTGGTCGTGGCATTCACTGCAGCCCAGAGTCGCGCCCATCCAAGCTCCTCCCACGGTGCGCACGCGCTCCGCTCCGTATTTGCTGAGATACTCCTTGGCCTGGGCTCCCCCTTCTCGGGTCACCATGTTCAATCGATTGAAACCCGTGGCCACGAGCTGCTCTGTCGTGGGCTTGGGCAGCAGGTCCCCGGCCAGCTGCTCAACCGTAAATTGGTCGAAGCGCTTGTTCTGATTGAAGGCACCAATCACATAGTCGCGATACGGGAAGATGCGCTGGTTCTGGTCTCCATGATAGCCCACCGTGTCGGTGAAGCGGGCCACATCCAGCCACCAAACAGCCATCCGCTCTCCGTAGTGGGGAGAGTTCAGCAGACGATCCACCTGGCGAGCATAGGCCTCGGGAGATGGGTCTTCCAGAAAGGCCTTCATCTCCGCTTCCGTTGGCGGCAGGCCCGTCAGGTCCAGACTGAGTCGCCGCAGCAAAGTGCGCCGGTCGGCTTGAGGTGAAGGTTCA
>JBGGMQ010000025.1:0-2676 GCA_041287975.1 Verrucomicrobium sp.
ATGCTTCCGGAGGAGTAGCAGTCGGGCTCAACCCCCTGCTTTTGCCGACTGCAGAATCTCATCCACGGTCGGCCGCGGATGCAGCGTGACGGTCTGATCCACGACTTTTCCCTCGGTGGTGAAGCGGTAGTGCATCACGAGGTTGCCCTTCTTCGTTTGCAGGTCGAGGAGGTCGAATCGGCGCAGGAACTGGGCAATTTCAGCGGCTTCGTCCTCCGCTATATCGCCTTCCCCCACTTGTGACAACTCTTGGGACTGCTCATCCAATTGTGCCCTTGTGGCCGGCCATTGATTGTGGGCCATGTAGTACTCAGCTGCGAGGTAGCAGATGCCCATGTTAGTGGACGTTTCTGGATCCGCAAAGCCGCACTTGGGTGGCTGCTTGCCGACCCCCGGATGCACGCATGATACCATCGCGCCTGCGAGGAAGGCGATGATGGATGCGAGGAAAAGGGCTTGTTTCATGGATGCCGTGGCGACTTGGGGGCGCGTACGTATTCGATTCCAGCAGGCCGCTGAATTAAAAGCAAGACCTCCAGGCTCAGGTAAACCATTCTTGAGCCACCCATTTGCGCGTGGGCCTTCAGGCATGGGGTATCCAGGTCTGACCGCTCTTGCGATTGAAGAGGGCTCATCCCTTGGTATTGATGGGGTTGCTGACCGCCATCGCACACCCAGCTTCGCAATATCTGGATTCCCCCATGCCTCGCCTGAAACTCACTATCGCCTACGACGGCCTCCCTTGGAAGGGCTGGCAGTCACAGGTAGGTGGCACTGCGGTGCAGGACCAGATCGAGGGTGCGCTACAGAGTCTCGTGGGACAGCGGGTGGCAGTCTATGGATCCGGGCGTACGGACGCCGGTGTGCATGCACGCGCCCAAGTGGCCCACATTGATCCACCGGAAGCCATGCGACTGGCGCCGGAGGCCTGGGTGCGCGCGCTGAATGTCCGATTGCCGCACAGCATCCGGGTGCTCCAGTGCGAGGAGGTGGCGGAGGACTTTCATGCGAGGTTCGATGCCACGGGCAAGGTGTACGAGTACCGCATCTGGCGGGCAAAGGTGCAGTCACCTTTTGAAGCAGGGCGTGCGTGGCATCTATATGGTGCGCTGGACATGGATGCCCTGCGTGCCAGCGCGGAGTCGCTGCGTGGCACGCATAACTTTGCCCGACTCTCCGCCAATCGTGGCGACATCAGTGAGGTGGAGCGGCGGGAGAATTCGGAGGGCCTCACCCGCACCATCACCCGACTGGAAGTGCATGAGGAGGGCGATATTCTGCGCCTGGAGCTCGAGGGCGATGGCTTCCTCTACAAGATGGTGCGCCTCATGGTGGGCAGCATGATCAAGGTGGCGCGGGGACGTGAGACTCTCGACTGGTTGCGTGACCTCGTGGCGGATGCCACCGGCGAAAAGAGCAGCCACTGCGCGCCCGCGGACGGACTGTACCTGGTGCGCGTGCTGTATTGAATGGAGCAGCGAAGGCCCCTTCCATCCGCTCGCCCACACATCCCCCGATATGTGGACGAACGGACGGATAACCAAATCGTTCCGGCTACTTCTTTGCTGCGATTTCCGCGCGGGCCTTGTCCATCACTTCCTTGATGGTGACTTCGGCTCCGTTGCGACGCTTGCTTTCATCAGCGGCTTCCATGAAGGCGTAGATCTCGATCGTTTCCTCGGCGCTCACAGGAGGCTTGCCGGTGCGGAACATCTCAATCGCGGCCAGGAGCAGAGGATCATAGCCATCGTACTTGCCGATTTCGGCCTCTCCCTTTTCGCCCACTGCCTTGCCGCCGTACTTCTTCTCCTTGCTCTCGCGGAAGGTGCCCGTGCGGCCGCCTTCCCAAGTGCCAATGACTTCAATTTCGCCATTCGCCGTGGTGCCGCGCTTTACGCTCTGGCAGCCGGTGCCCATGACGGTGAAGAGGGATTCCACGCCATGGATGCCATACCAGAAAAGGTCAGGATGGGTTGGCTCCAGGCTTACGGGGCTCATGGTCTCCGCGGACTTCACCTTGCCGATGCTTCCAGCACGCACTTCCTGGGTGCCCTTGCCGAAGCGGAGAGATGAGGAGGAAAACATCGGCACGCCAGCGGCCTTGGCTTCATCGAAGATGCGGATGGCATCCGCAAGGGAAGCAGCGATGGGCTTGTCGATGAACACCGGCTTCTTCGCCTTCAGCACGGGGCGGACTTGTTCCAGGTGAGGGCGGCCGTCGTTCGTCTCGAGCAGCACGGCATCAACCTTGCTCACGAGGTCATCGATCGAATCCACGATCTCCACGCCGAGTTCCTGCACCTTGGTGGTGTATTCGGGCACACGCTTCGTGCTGGACTCGATGTCAGGGCTGCCCTTGGGATAGGCATGGGTGAGTTTCGCGCCGGCAAGCTTCGGCGCGTCTTCCGGCTTTTTCGTCCCCTTGTTGAGCGCACCGGTGAAGGCGACGGCGTGGGACGTGTCGAGACCGATGATGCCCACCTTCAGTGGCTTGGGCTCCTCAGCTTGCAGAGGCAGGGCGGCGGCGAGAATCAGCAGGGGGAGATGACGAAACATTGAATTCATGAGGGTGCGGTTAACGCGACATTCTCACGAGGTTGTTCAGGACGCGCAGGACATGAGTAGAAGCGGTCACTTTTGGATCATTTGACGGCGACAGAAACGAAATACGGCACG
>JBGGMQ010000026.1:0-4117 GCA_041287975.1 Verrucomicrobium sp.
TTGTAGAACATGCGGGTGGCGATGCCTTTGGTCACCAGGGAGTTTCCCATGGCCACCAGCCGAAGCTGGGGTCGGAGCTTCCAGTACAACGTCATCTGCTCTGAGAAGAAGCCGCTGTAGTCCATGCGCATGGCATCTGGCGTGGTCGCCACCTGGAGCGTCTGCCCCAGGTCGATGAACTTCGGCAGATCCTCGGTGACATCCAGGTCATCACTCTGCGTCACGTCTTCCAGGCCGCGGTTTTCTCCATAGGGACGCAGGCTAAGCGTCACCTCCTCGCCGATCTTGTCTTCGACAGGCACGGCTTTGGACCCTGCCACACACCAGTGTGCCACGCGGATTTTTTCAGAGGCACACTCGCCAAAGTAGACCCGCTTCACTTGGTACTCGTGCCAGACGAGCGCGTCATCATAGGGCAGAATGTCCTCCGGCATCTTGATCTTGGAGATCACGGTCCGCTCTGCCAGCACCTGGAGCTCTGCGCCGGGCACACGCGCCTCGCGCTCCTTGCGACAGGCCGGCATGGCAAGCATCAGCAGGAGACAGCAGAGGGAGCGCAAACTCATGGAAAGAGCAATCTGGAGCAAATCTCCCGCCGTTCAAGTGCCAGCAAGGAGTGTGTGACGGTGTCTACGCCTTATTTGACCTGGATCTCGCACTCGGCCTTCCATTCAACCAGCAGGCCGGTCAGTTTCTTCGCTCCCGCGCCATTGAGATGGTCCGCATCAAAGAAGTCGTCCGGCAGGAATTCATGACTCCCTGCTTTGTTGTAGTCCCGGTACCAGCTCAGAGGAAGGTTCGAGTCCAACTCACCCAGTCGCTGCACCATCTGCGCCATGCCTTCGCGGGACGTCCAGTCTGGATCGGCAGCAGGAGCATCCTTGACCATGGGATGCATGGGCGTGGAGATGAGCATCACCTTGATGCCCTTTGCATTGAGCGCTTTCACTGTTTCCACGAACTCCTGCCACCGGGCCTCGCCCCAGGAGAAGTCGGGCTCCTTGAACGCTGACTTGATGTAGGCCCGTGTCTTCTCCGCGTCTGAGCCGCCTGGCAGACCGATCTGCTGCCTGCCCTCCCATCCCCACAGGTCAAACTTCTCCACCTCCAGTTCGTGGAGATCACTCACTGTCACCTTCGCGACTGGGGCAGGCACCGGCCAGAGCTCGGACTCATGCTCCTGGTCGTAGTTCCACCCTGGGCTGGCCAGGAAGACGTCGAGCTTTGCGGGATCGCTCCGCTCTGAGTTGAAGGCGCGCGGGCTGATGCCCCACACCACCCATTCCAGCTTGGGCAGAGGCAGCACATACTCCCGCACGATAAGGCACTGCATGGTGTTGTTGGCCCCGGCAGGGGCGAGATTCAAAGTCACAGGAGTCACTTCATTCTCCCCGGGATAGAAGAGGCGGGTGCTGACCCCTTTGGTCACCAGGGAGTTTCCCATAGCCACGAGCCGCAGTTGAGGGCGAAGCTTCCAGTACAGCCGCATCTGCTCTGAATAGAAGCCGCTGTAGTCCAGACGCAGGGCTTCAGGCGTCTCACTACCCACCAGCGTTTGCCCCAGGTCGATGTACCGTGGCAGATCCTCCGCGAAGCCCAGGTCATCACTCTGCGCCACGTCCTCCAGAGCAGGATTGTCGCCAAAGTGACGCAGGCTCAGCGTCACCTCATCTCCCAGGGCCTCTTCCAGAGGGATCGACTTCGCTCCCGCCACACTCCAGTGAGCCACGCGGATCTTGTCGGCAGCGCACTTGCCAAACAGCACTTTTTTCACCGCGTACTCGTGCCAGACGAGGGCGTCATCATACGGCACCACATCCTCCGGCTTCTTGGGTTTGGAGGTGGCCGTTCGCTCCGCCACCACCTGGAGTTCCGCGCCGGGTACCATCTTCTCGCGGCAGGCAGGAATCCCCAGCAACACCAACAGAAGCGGGAGCAGGAGCAGGCAACCAACCAGGCGGGAACTCATTGCAGGCGATTGTGGAGCAACTCCGGCTTCTCGCAAGCCCGGTCACCTCGACATTGCAGAGCCGTCCCCGATCTCTAGTGTGCACCATGCCCGCCCTCCTTCCTCCTGGTGTGAAACTCATCGCCATCGCCGCCATGGCGTCCAACCGGGTGATTGGCAGAAATGGAACCCTCCCGTGGCACCTCCCTGAGGACTTGAAGTTCTTCAAGACCACGACGTCAGGTCACCCAGTACTGATGGGGCGGACGACGTTTCAATCCATCCTCGCGGCCCTGGGCAAGCCCCTGCCGAAGCGACGCAATATCGTAGTGAGCAGCCAGATGCCTGCCCCCGAGCACGACAACGTCGAGGTCATCCGCTCGCTCGAGGCCCTGGCCACTCTGACGGATCTGACCTCCCCCGTCTTCCTCATCGGTGGAGCGCAGCTCTATGAGACCCTGCTCCCCGAGTGTGACGAATTGTTGCTCACGTGGATCGACCAGCCCTACGAGGGGGATGCGTTTTTCCCTACGTTTGAGGGGCTGTTTACCCTCGCGGAGGTCCTCGGCCGGGGGGAGGGCTTTGAGTTTCGCCGCTACGTGCGAAGCGGCAGATAGGGACGCTCAGGCGGGCACGTTAGACTGCTCCACCTTGTTGTGGTGCACTCTCCGATGAAACGATCTGCCACGCTCACTTCTGCTCTAGCTCTGACACTGGCCTCCGGCCTCTGCTTCGCCGACGGCCCCAAAGACAACGTCGCCACCAATGTGCGGCCCATTCCCCCTTTGGGAGTGGAAATCCCCCCTGCCGACAAGGAGAACCTCCTGAAGGGTCTCAAGGAGTTGCAGCAGGCGATTGAAGACGCCAAGAAGGCGCAGGCCAAGAATCCCCAACTGGCAGACCTGCTGCCCGACGTGGAGATCTTCGCCAAGTCTGTGGATTGGGCGATCCGCTACAATCTCTTCAACAAGCCCACGGAGTCGAAGATGGCCTTCGAGCAGCTGACCGAAGGCAAGGCCCGCGCCGAAGCTCTGAAAAAAGGTGAAACTCCCTGGACCCGGCAGAAGGGTCTCGTCGTTCGCGCCTACCGCTCCAAGATCGACGGCTCCGTGCAGCCTTACGGCCTGGTCATTCCCGACAGCTATGATGTGAATGGCGGCGCACCCGTCCGCCTGGACTTCTGGATTCACGGTCGTGGTGAGACCCTCAGCGAGCTGAGCTTCGTGGACCAGCGCATGAAGCAGAAGGGGCAGGTGCTGCCCAAGGACGCCATCGTGCTTCATCCCTACGGCCGCTACTGCTGCGCCAACAAATTCGCCGGGGAGGTCGACCTCTTCGAGGCGCTCGCGCATGCAAAGAAGTTCTACCGCATCGATGACGACCGCATCGTCATGCGCGGCTTCAGCATGGGCGGTGCCGCTGCGTGGCAGTTCGCCACCCACTTCGCCGATCAATGGTGCGCCGCCAATCCCGGTGCCGGTTTCGCGGAGACCGCAGAGTTCCTCAAGGTCTTCCAGACCGAGGACGTGAACACCGTCCCCTGGTGGCACAAGAAGCTCTGGGGCTGGTATGACTCCACTGACTACGCCGTGAATCTCATGCAGTGCCCGACGGTGGCGTACAGTGGTGAGATCGACAAACAGAAACAGGCGGCCGACATCATGGAGCGCTTCCTCAAAGCCGAAGGCCTGGACCTGACCCACATCATTGGACCTCAGACAGCACACAAAATCCACCCCGACAGCCTCATCGAGATCGAGCGTCGCCTCTCCGACATCACCGCTGTAGGCCGTGAGCGCACGCCGAAGGAGGTGCACTTCGCCACCAAAACCCTCCGTTACAACCAGATGAACTGGGTCACCTTGGACGGTCTGGCAGAGCATTGGGAAAAGTCCCGCGTGGATGCCGTGGTCACCAGCGACACCGCGGTGCAGGTGAAGACGGACAAGGTCACAGCCCTGACCCTCGACTTCCCAGCAGGCCAGAGCCCCTTCCATCTCCAGAAGGTCGTGACCGTCAACCTCGACGGCACCGCCATCCCGACCTCGACGCCCAAACTGGACCGCTCCTTCAGGGCTTCCTTCCAGAAAAAGGACGGCAAGTGGCAGCTCGCCCAATCCGCCGCCCCCAGCACCCTGGCCAAACGCCATGGCCTGAGTGGCCCTATTG
>JBGGMQ010000027.1:0-4071 GCA_041287975.1 Verrucomicrobium sp.
GGCGGATGCTCTGGAGTTCCCCACAGATGCTTGGGCTCAAGGGATGGAGTCGTTGGCCTTTCTGGCACGAGATTTGAAACCGGAGGAGCGGGAACCCGTGCGCACCTTCCTTATCGCGCAACTGAATGCCTCTAAGGAGCAGTTGCGCGTCGCCGCCGCCCAAGCGCTGGGCACACTGCGGGATGCCCGGTCCCTGGCGGTGCTTACCCCGCTGATTCTGGTTACCAAGTCCTTCAAAGACCCGGTGCGCGAAGCGGCTGAGAAAGCCATCACCGCCCTGAATGCGGAGCAAGCGAAACCCCAGGAGCTGAAAGCCGTGTGGACCCAGATGCAGGAACTGCAACGGAAGGCGCAGGAGTTGGAGAAGCAAATGGAGGAGATGAAAAAGAAGGCGGCGACGAAGTAGGGGGCATTTTGAAATTTGGATTTGTGATTTTGGATTGGGCAGGGCGGATGCGTTGGCGAACTAAGGCTGGCCGTCCTACCCATTGCTGGCCGGACCACACTCTTTTTCGCGATAGCATCAAATCCGCAAGGGATGGGCTGTTGCGTCCGTTTCAGGTTCTCCCCACAAAATGGCGCTCCTGGTTGCACTCACGGTTTTGGTTCTCACGTCTTTTGCCGAATGGCTGCACGTGCGGCGGATTCGTGCGGTGGGGCGGTTGGCGTTTGGGCCGGGTGGAGTGTCTCATCCGTGGACGAAGTTGGTGCCGGTCTTGCGGACGTTTTCCCTGACAGCCTTTGCCTGGGGCCTGGTGACCCTGATGCAGTTGCAGCTCACTCCGGTGGATGATGCGGCGGCCAAGGCGAAGGGCGACAAGGAAGCGACTCGACTGGTGTTTGTGGCTGACCTTTCTCCAAGCATGTACCTCCAGGACGCCGGTCCCGAGGGGAAGCAGACGCGTCAGGCGCGGATGCGGGAAGTGGTGGACGCTATTTTGCAAAGGGTCAGTGGCAACCTTCGCTTCGGCGTGATCGGATTTTACACCGAGTCGTTGCCGGTAGTGATGGAAGCGCGGGATCCAGAGCTGGTGAGGAATGTATTCAACGGGCTGCCGCTCACGTATGCCATGCCCCTAGGGCAGACGGATCTGGGCCAGGCGGTGAATGCGGCACTGGAGTTGGTGGCAAAGTATCCTGAGGGCAGCACCCGGCTGGTGATCTTCACCGACGGCGACACGGTGAATCTGGCGCCCATCGTGCCGAGGCCGAAATCAGTACGTGAGGTGTACTTGCTGGGTTTGGGCAATCCTTATAAGGGAAGCTTTATTGATGGTCACCAGTCCCGGCAGGAGAGCAACACGCTGCGCAAGCTGGCCACAGATCTGCGCGGCACCTACACGGATGTGAATGAGAAGCACCTGGCCACCTCGGCGTTGGGCGACTTGGTCGTGACTGCTCCGTTGCCGCAGAAAGGTCTCACCCTCGCGGAGCTGGCCAAAGAGCCCGACTGGGAGTTGATCATTGAGGAGTACAAGAAGCTCAACAAGGAGCTGCCGTCCGACGAACAGCCCCGCGTGCGGCACCAGATCCGTCTGGCGATGGCCAAGGCCCGGCTGGAAATGCTGGATGTGGTGGGTTCCATCGAAGAGCTAACCCTGCTACTCCAGGAGTGCGCTCAGGTTCATGGAGATGACGCAAGCATCACCCGGGCCACCCGTGAAATGCTGGGGAAGGCGCACTACTATGCGACCTATCTTCTGAAGACCAACGGGGCTGCCGAGGAGGAATGGCGGCCTTACGCTGAACGTACCCGGCAGATCTTCCGCTATCTTGCGGAGCACCAGGAGCCCGGAGCTCTCGCTCAATATGAGGAGCGAGTGGAGGCGGAGTTCGAGAAAACCCTTCAAAAAAGAATGCCATGAAACAGACATCCCTTCCCTGGCTTTTCTCCCTCTGCGTGGCTGGCAGCCTGTCACTGACGGCTCACGGCCAGCAGTCAACCTCGCCAGCCCCTGCTGCCCCGACTGCCGGAGTGCAGGGCATTCAGGGAGTGAAGCAGGAGGCCGTGGCCAATATCAAGAACGTCGAACCTGGAGTCGTGACGGGAGCCCAGCATGACCCCCAAGGCGTGAACAAGATCAATGGAGTGAATGCCAAGGGGCAGGCTGTCACCGTTCCTCTGACGCTGCCGCCACCGCCACCGCCACCTTCTACAGCAGCAACGCCGCCGCCACCCCCGCCTGCTTCGACCACAACTGCCGTACCGCCCCCACCCATCGTCTCGGCGGGCGGCACCGCCGCCCCTGCGGGAGGTGGAGCGATTGGCAGCACCGCCAGCATCCAGGCGGTGAAGGGTGTGAGCGGCATCAGCTCACCCAAGTTGCAGAATCTCGAAGCTGCACTGCTGATCAAAAACGGCGCTGACACCCCCGCCGGGAGCGGCGCAGAAAAGGGAGGGAAAGGCCGCGCCGCAGCGGCAGGCCTGCTCTCCGCCCCCCTCGGCAAGCCTGCCCAAGCCCCCAAGGAAGACGGCCGCGCCGGGTTCCAGGAGTTTGAGAAACTCCAAAATACGGGCTCCTAACTCCTCTCCTGCACCTCGTCTTTTCGCCCCCCACGTTTCGCAGCTCCTGCCTCTCAAGCGCCCATGATTCCACTGACGCGTCGCTTCTCTCGTTGTCTCCTGAGTCCCGTTACCGCCGCATGCATGTTCGCGCTGTTGCCAGTGGCGCAGGCTCAGCAGCCGGCGGAACCCGTGCCCACGCCGCCTCCTGCGGTGGCCCCTGCTCCGGCTCCGGCTCCGACACCCGTGGCCGCCCCAGTGCCGCCCCCTGCTGACGCGACGCCAGTGCCCGTACCTGCTCCTGCTCCCGCACCCGCTCCTCCTGCCCCCCCACCCCCGCCGGACCCCAAGGTGCTCAAGCAGATGGAGGCGATCCTCAACCAGAAGTTTTCCCGCGAACCCAACGAGATCTTTCATGCGTTGGGCAGAAGCGGTGCGACGGACCCTGCCACCATGAGTGTGTCCGACCGGTTCTTCTCCAGCTTCCGCATGAGCGACTGGGGCAAGGTCCGCGAACAACTGGCGCAGATGCCGCCTGATCTGGCCCGCAAGATTTACGACAAGATGCTGGCCGATCTGACGGAACGGCAGAGACCCAATATGCGCATGGACGATGTGCTGGGCCTCGGCGACGCGGTGCCGGGTGACCTGACAGGAGGCGAGTTGCGCAAGCTCGGCCAGTTGCTGGGACTCGCCGTGCCTCCCAGTGAAAGCTACTGGCTGGCGGACCGGTTGAAGAAGGGTTCCGAGAAACTGGGCGGCACCGATCCTGAAAAGCGTCTCCTGGCTGGGCGCGTACTCATGGCAGGCGGCTTCAAGGACCTCGCCCGCACCTACCTCCCGAGCTTGGAGCAGGTGCCGCAGATCGCAGATGAAGGGTTGCGCAATGAACTGACCGCTTTCCTGACCACTCAACAGGAGAGCGAGGCCGCCCAGCGCGGGCAGGTGCAGAAGATCTGGGATGAGAATCTGCGCGTGCTGACTCTGGGGAAGGTGAATGACTGGGAAAAGGTCAAGGCCACCCAGGCCATTGCCAAGGTGATCACCCAGATCCCGCCGAACACGCTGGCCACGGTGCTGAGCGACCTCATCAAGAACAATCCGGACAGTGCCGTCCGGCTGGTGAGCGGCCTGGGCATGAAACTGCAGAATGAGGCGCGCAGCGACGTGCCTCTGCGTACGGAGAATCTCAAGGCCCAGGCAGCAGTCGCCGCCCTGCTGGCCGAGAACGTGGACCTCAACACCCTGCCCTGGAGCCAGCTGGCCCAGATGATGGCGGAGTTCTGGATTGTGGAGGCGGAGAACACCTTCGCCCAGAAGACTGGGGATATTACCAATAACAACCGGCAGAAGTTTCTGACGCCGGAGGACATGCTGGCGACGGCCCCGGCAGGCAAGTGGGCCGCTGCATTGCCGGAGAACCTGCGCGACCGGATCGACGTCAGTCTTTCCAAGGTCATCCTGGCGAGCGCCAACTTTGACCAGGCCGCCGAGCGCATCGTGGAGATCGGCAAACGCTCGCCTGGAGCCGGAGTGGCACTTGCGGAAGATTTCCTGAATGCCTGGGC
>JBGGMQ010000028.1:0-5400 GCA_041287975.1 Verrucomicrobium sp.
CAAACCGCCACCATCACATGCCAGGTCGGATGCTCAGTCCAATCACGTTTTGATTGTTTTAAATACGGCAGCAGCCAGCGGTCAATAGCTCTTAGCATAGATTTGAGTCAGGAAAATGTGGTGGTAACATCAGCGCCACAGCGAGTTGGGATTCTTAACTGATGCCACCCAGGCAAACAACGCTTTCAAATTTGCCCACTGCAACACCAGAAATCCGGCGGGCACGGAGAGAAACTTGCTCCTGATCCCAGGCATCGTCAGGCCGATCAGTCCCAAGCCATAGCACGCGACTTGTGCCGCAAGTGCCAGGGCAAAGATCACATGGGTCCGTCCAAGGAATGCCGTCACCAGGAGTAATACACCCATCATCCAGGGCACGGCCAGCCGTAGATACTTGTGAGAGATCACCTGCCAGCAAATGGGGCACCTGCCGGGCAGAAGCCACTGAGGCTGTCGCACCAGCATCTGATAGTTGCCCACCAAGGTGCGCAGCTTGCGACGAGCTTCAATATTGGGGTCGAGATGCTGAGGGTCAAAGGCAACTGCCGTTGGAGCAAAGCTGACACGGCTTCCCTGCATCACCGCCTGCATGGGGATGACCACATCGTCCAGAAGAGTGTCGGTGGGGATGGGTTGGTAGAGCTGGCGACGAAGGGCATAGATGGCCCCCGTGCAGCCCACGACGGAACTGAATTTGCCTTCCCATTCGCGAAGTTTCTTTTCGAGCTTCCAGTACAGGTCCACGCCTTGCCCGCCACCTTCAGCGGATCCTGCAATCTCCAGAGCCCCTGATACGGCACCTACAGCGGGATCGGCAAACAGCTTCGTCAGCTCCACAATCGCATCAGACGCAAAAGTCTGTCGGGCATCGCAAAGGATCAGAATGTCCCCCGCGGCCTTCTGTACGGCTTGGTTGAGGCCAGCGGGTTTGCCTTGTTTGTCAGGGGATTCCACCACGACGATCTCGGGGCCTGCAGTGCGGGCAATCGCGGCGGTGTCGTCGGTGCAGCCGTCACAAACAACAATAATCTCGTAGGTCCCAGGCCAGGTCAGGCTTTTGAGATTGTTGAGTCGGGCGGTGATGCGGGTGGCCTCATTGTGAACGCAAAGAAGGACGGAGAATCGCTGGGGGAGTAGGGACGATTCCTGTGGCCGGCTCTTTCGAGGGAAACGTGCGGCGAGGAAATACATCAGGGCCGGGTAGCCCACGTGCACGTAGACGAAAAGGAACGCCAATCCCGCAAAGATCACCATGGCAGCCGCTTCGGTCATGGGCCTGTCAGATCTAGCGCTTCTGGAAAATCAGCAGGTACTGTCCGCCAAGAGGCAGGCCGGAGAGTGCGGGCTCTGTGCGACGGAGAGGGGCAAGAACCGACGGGAAGATGAAATAATAGCTGCGGTCCACAGGCGTGAGACCTGCCGAGGCCACGAGCCGCTTCGCTTCGCCCGGCCAGAGCATGATGGCGTCGCGGTCAAACGGCACCAGCCGCATCAGGAGCCGCACGATGGGATTCCAGGGATTGTTCTCCCAGAAGGCGAAGGTGCCGCCAGGCTTCAGTACGCGAACGATTTGCTCCAGGCAGGAGGGACGGTCTGCTGGAGGAATGTGGTGAAAGACACCGTTACAGAAGGCCATGTCGACGGAGTCGGAGGCGACGAGGCTCATGTCGTGCAGAAACATCGCGTTGGCACCGCCGTGCTGCTTCGTTGCCTCAGCGACAGATTCTGAAGAAGGGTCATAGCCAAAGTACTGGGAGACTCCAAGGGCACCCGTCAACTGGGGTGCCGAAGTGCCGGTGCCACATCCATAGTCCAGGCAGATGGTGGGAACAGGCAAATTCAACGCTGCCAGCCGGGACTTCAGCCAGCGCACACGGCCTTCCGCATAGTATTCCTTCTTCTCTCCCGTGAATTTCAGACCCTTGTTGAGCGCGGCATCGTAGTCTCCAGCGAATTCATCGAATTCTTCGGCGGGCGCTTTGGAGCTGGCTTGTTCAGTGGGCATGGCTGAGTCGTAGCAGAGTGGCGCAGGTCACAGATTTTGCCAATACCAGTCCAGGGCATCCTGAAGACCGGCGGCCACAGAGTGGGTCGGGAAGTAGCCCAGGGCGGTTTCCGCCTTGGCGATATCGGCCATCGAGTGCCGGATGTCGCCCGCCCGGAAGTCGCGGTGCACGGCCTGGACATGGGCGAGATTGGGATCCCTGCTTGCCAGAGAGTCACGGAGCGCGTTGAAAAGCTGGTTCAAGGTGGTGCGTCCTCCGAGGCCGACGTTGAAAACGTCCGCGCCGAGATTCGAAGCGGTCAGTGCTCCGAGGAGGTTCGCCTGCACCACATTGGCGACATAGCAGAAGTCCCGGGTGGTCTCGCCGTCCCCATTGATATAGATCGGGTCACCCTTGCGCAGCAGGGCGATCCAAAGCGGGATTACCGCCGCATAGGCCCCGTGAGGGTCCTGGCGGGGGCCGAAGATGTTGAAGTACCGGAGGCCGACGCTCTGTAAACCGTGGCACTGGTGGTACGTCGCTGCATAGATCTCGTCGATGTATTTGCTGGCAGCGTAGGGCGAAAGTGGGATGCCGATGCTGTGTTCCTGCTTGGGGAGCAGGGGATCGTCGCCGTACACGGAGCTGCTGGAGGCATAGACGACGCGTTTGATCCCAAGCTTCTGGGCCGCGGTCAGAATATTGAGGAAGCCGGTGACATTGGCGTCATGCACTTCCCGGGGCTTTTCAATCGAGAGGGGCACGGAGCCGATGCCGGCCTGGTGCAGGATGTGATCGGCACCTTCAAGAAAGCGCAGGCAGTCCTCTTCACGGCGCACGTCAGAATCCGCGAGCGTGAAGCGGCTCCAGGCCTCAGCGCCCACGAGTGCCTGCACTTCGTCCAAATTTTTGCGGTTGCCGGTGACGAAGTTGTCCACCCCCACCACGGTCTGGCCGTGCCTGAGAAGTTTTTCCACCAGATGGGACCCAATGAATCCCGCAGCGCCGGTTATGACCCAGCGGGCGGGTTTTTGCTCGATGCCCGAAAGGGCGGTTTCATATGCAGTCGTCATGGATGATGTCACCGGGTGGTCGTCCGTGCATCGCTTGGTCGCTGGAGCGTTGCAAGGTTAAATTTGCGCAATGACATATTAACGCCTCCATTCAGCCGGCCCTCAAACGGGCTTTCGCAACGATGGCAAATTCCGATTTCTTGGCTACGAAAAGTCCCACGGCAACAGATGCGGAAGCAAGCGCTTCCCGACCAGGGATGTGGTTGCTCTGCTGGACCGTGCTGTTCCTCGTGGCCTTGGGGTTGCAGTGGCGCAGTCAGGCTTACTCCAGTGATCTGGGGGGAGACCCTGACGAAGCGGCGCACGCCGTCACGAGCTTGATGGTCCGGGACTACCTCTTCCAAGCCCCAGGGTCGCACCCCCTGCGCTTCGCTGAGGACTACTATGAGCGGATGCCCAAGGTGGCGCTGGGGCACTATCCTCCGGGCTTCTATGCGCTTGCGGGCCTGTGGTTGGCACCGTTGGTCTCCATCAAATCCCTTCTGCTATTACAAGCAGTGCTCCTCGCTTCTCTGGGCACCTTGACCGCCTGGTTTGCCTCGCGAGTGGTTTCCTTGAGACTGGGAGCTGCTGTGGGCCTGCTGGTGTGCCTGGCACCTCCGATTCAAAAACTGACTTCCCTCGTCATGTCGGATCTCCTTCTGGCCTTGGTCTGCCTAGTGGCAGCGATCGCGATGGCGAAGTTCGTGGAGCGGCCTGGCAAAGGGGCGGCCCTTGCTTTTGGATTCGCGGCGGCGGCGGCCATCTTGATCAAGGGTTCAGGTCTGATGCTGGCGCTGGTACCACCGCTGGTCATTGCTTTCACGGGACAATGGCGCGTGATCCTGCGGCCCGTGCTGTGGCTTGCTCCTTTGCCGGTGCTGCTGTTCGCGTTTCCCTGGCAGCTCTTCTCCTATAAGTTCACGAAGGAAGGCATGAGCGGGCTGACCGTGGGCCGGCATTTTCAGAAGGCTTTTGCCTACTATGGGGAAGCTGCGGAGCGCAACGTGGGCTGGCCATTCGCCATTCTGCTGGGTGTCATGCTGGCGCTCGCCTTGGTTCGACGCTTGAGAGGGCAGCTCACAGGGGCAACTGAGGCGTCACTTTGGGCGCTCCTGCTGGCGGGGCTGGTTCTGGTCTTCACCGTGCCGGCGGGCATGTCTCCCCGCTATCTGGTGCCTTTGATCGCACCCGCATTCGCAGTGGCGGTCCTGGTGGTGGCCTCGACAGGACACGCGGCGCAACCGAAGTTGCATGGCTGGGTGGGCTGGGTCGCAGCGGGGACCATCGCCGTTTCGCTATGGCTCACAAGGCAGGTCCTACCTACGGACAAAAACGTGCACGGTTATTCACATGCAGTGCAGGTCATGTCGGGGGCCGAGGCACCGGTCGAGGCGAAACAAGCCTGGCTGGTCTGTTCTGATGCAAGAGGGGAAGGTGCCGTCATTGCGGCAGCGGCCTTTGATCCGGCAGTGCGCCAACGGCGGGGTTTGCGAGTCCTTCGTGCCACCAAAGAGCTCGCCACCATGGACTGGTTGGGACGCGACTATGCTCCTGCGTTTGCAGATGACGCGGCATTGCTTGAGCACTTGAAGAAGCAGGCCGTCACCCAGGTGGTTATTGATGACAGCGTGGCAGAAAGTGCCCGGATGCCCTACTACACCCAGCTGTCTCAAGTGCTGGCGCGACCGGATTCTGGTTTCCGGTTGCAGGAAACTGTCCCGGCGCAGCGGGGCAGGGAGCAGGGGCCTCTGCGAGTCTATTCCCGAGTGCCTTGATAGTTGTAGCTCAATCCCTTTCTGCCATGCGCCCCCGTCTTCTCTTCGTCTCCAACTTGTTTCCCGACTCCAGCGAGCCCTATCGCGGTTTGGACAACGTGACCCTGTTGCACCATTTGCAGGCAGAGTGGGGCTGGGACATTCGCGTGGTATCGCCACGGCCCATGCTGAAAGCCTGGTGCGGCAAGTCTGACTCCGGCTTGAAACCTCGTCCGCAAGACGCAGACTTTCAGCCGCTCTACCTCCCGGTACGCTACATCCCGAAAATCGGGGATTCATGGAATCACAAACTCATGCACAAGGCGCTGGACAGGGCCTTGAAAACCGTGCGGACTGAGTTCGCATGGGACGTCCTGCTGGTGAGCTGGATGTACCCGGATGGGTGGGCCGCAGTGCAGTGCGCTGAAACCTTGGGCACCCCCTCCGTGATGATCGCACAGGGCTCGGATGTGCACCGCTACCTGCTGCGTCCAACGCGTCGGCAGGCGATTCTCGAGGCCGTCGCTGTCAGCCAGGCCGTTATCACTCGCAGCAGGTCTTTGACCAGGCTTCTGAAAGAGGCCGGCGCTTCCTCTGAAAAACTGC
>JBGGMQ010000029.1:0-3998 GCA_041287975.1 Verrucomicrobium sp.
TCGTTGTGGTAGCTGGTGCTGGGCCAGCACCTGAGCCTTTTTTGGCTTCACCCTCTTGAATAATCTTGGTTGTCGTAGGGCCCTGGGTTTTGAGCTGCCCGTTGTTCAAAATAGTGATGACGGTGGAAGCATCCGTGGCGAGGATGAGGTTTGTGCCTTTCTGCACCTGAGGGAAATCGCGCATGATCATGTCTCCGGTGGCACCGACGAAGGTGGCGTGGCGGCAGGTGCCGATTTGCACTTCACCCGTCTCGCTGAGCTTGTTGATGACGACTTTGCGACCTTTGGCAATGGCTTGCTTGATATTGCTGTTGGCCTGGCCTTCCTTGGCAGCGGGAGCAGCAGCACCGGGTTTGCCAGTGCCAGCGGCGTCTTGGGCGGCGAGCTGGGAAGCCGTGAGCGGGACGGCAGCGGCGGCGGGCTTTTCATCTTTCTTCACCTCTCCTTCCTTGATCATGTAAACCTCGAGCGTGTCGCAGGTCAGATGGAACTGCGGGTGTGTCACTTCTACATCGCCTGTGAACACGCCCATGGCTTTGCTTCCATCAAAGTAACTGGCTGAATCTGGGCCAGTTGCGTTGATAATGGTCTTGTCCGGCTCCTTCTTGGCGACAGGCGTCAAGGGGGTGGGTTTGATCGGGGTGGGCTTGGGGCCAGGGCCAACGGCGGTAAGGACTGAGGGCTTGGTGGATGTCGCAGGTGCAGGACGCACCGGGACGGGATCTGGAACTCTGAGTGTGGGAATGACGGATTCACTCTGAGCAAGCAGGGCCTTCCCCTCGGGAGAGATGGTGGAGATGGCACGATTCAGCCGGGAATCGGCATTGGTCTGCCGGGCCACTTCTTCGGGGCTGGAGCCCTTTGGAGTCTCGGTCTCGGCCTGGTAGAGGAGATTCTCCGCGCGGCGGGAATCTGTGGCCTGCTCACGAGCGCGACGCTGGGCCTCGGTCTGACCATTGGCACGAGCACGCTCGAGGACCCGGGTGGCCTCAGCGAGAGCACTGGCGGCATCCTCACGGCTCTTGGAAGGGACGGGAAGCTTTGAAGTCTGGGCCCACGCGCCGTGGGTAAAGGCGAGTACGCCTGCGATCATCCAAGCTGCTTTCATGGGACTCTTAGTTTTGGTCATTCAAAGGGAGTTTGTTGGCTGAGGGCAGGCCGATCCGAGGGCCAGCACCCCTCTAGAGCAGAGATCAGTGCTTAAGAAAATGATTCACGGTTTGGCCGGAGCGGGAACGGGAGCGACCGGGGGTGTGGGTGCGGCACCTTTGTCCGGCTTGGGGGCAAGCGGAGGGCTGGAGGAAGGGTCCTTCGGGGTTTCCGCCGCAGGGGCGTTGACGTCAAGTGGAGCGGGAGCTTTGACCGGGGTGGCAGTGCCGTCTGTGGGGGCATCCTCATCTGACTCCATCTCTGGAGCGGGTGAGCCAGCCACACCAGGCAGGGGCGGAGCGCCAGAGTTCAAGCCATCCCCACTGGTGAAGCTCTCTGTGTCATAGATGACCATGCGGACATTCCCGGTCATCTTGCCCTGCTGGGTCTTGGTATCGAAGACCATGCTGTCCCCTTCCATCTGGAAGTCTTCCCGGCTGATGCGGCTGCGCTCCTCACTGCTGAGGATCTGGCTGGGCATGTTGTAAGTGCCGGTGATGAGCTGGACCCTGACGTCGCGGTCCTTGGTGAGGCCGAACATGCGGATGTCCATCTTCTCAATGGCCATGTTGTCATCATCCAGGCGGGTCATGCTACCGGCCCGCATGAGGGAATTGGGCCGACCGTCCTTAAAGGAGGGAATCTTGACGTCCAGATTGCGCTGGCCAACGGGCAGCATGCGGCCGAAGGGGCCGAGCCCCTGAGAACTGGTGACGGAGGCGACGCCTGCGGCAGGTGCGTTGTTCAGCGATTTCTCACCGCCCTTCACATACTGCGCCTGAGTCAGGGCAGGCATGGAGATGCCAGCGAGCAGTGCATATGCCAGCAGCGGCAGCCCCGATTTCCTGCGGCCCATGGTGGAGGGGCTATTGGCGGACAATTTCATGAATGCGCAACAATTGTTGAAGCAATGCGGGCAATTCCGCCAGAGGAATTTGATTGGGGCCGTCTGACAAAGCTTCGGCGGGATTTACATGGGTTTCAAGGAAAACCCCATCACACCCGGCAGCGACGGCGGCGCGAGCCAGTACAGGGGCCAGCTTCCCATCTCCGCCTGTGGCGGTGCCGAGGCCCCCGGGTCGCTGAACCGAGTGCGTGGCATCCATGACCACACGGTATCCGAGCTCCCTCATCCAGTATAGTGACCTCATATCAGCGACGAGGTTCTGATACCCAAAGGTGGTGCCGCGTTCAGTAAATACAAAATTTTGACAGCCGACGCTTATCAACTTGTCTGCAATATTTTTTACGTCCCAGGGTGCCATGAACTGGCCTTTCTTTACATTGATGGCGCGGCCAGTCTCACCCGCGGCCAAAATGAGGTCGGTCTGACGGCACAAAAAGGCGGGAATTTGCAGGAGATCAATCCACTCGGCGGCCTTCGTGGCCTCCTCAGGACTGTGCACATCGGTAGTGACCGGGACGCCGAGCTCCTTGCCAATGGCGGCGAGGATGCTGCACCCCTTCTCCAAACCGAGGCCGCGGTAGCTGCTGCCTGCGCTGCGGTTGGCCTTGTCGTAGCTGGCCTTGAACAGCCACTGAATGCCCAAGTCATCCGCGATGACCTTCAACCGCCGGGCCATGTCCCAGGCAAAGTCTTCGCTCTCGATGACACAGGGCCCCAGGATAAACACCGGGCGCACGCCGTCAAAGCGCACTCCATGGCCAATTTCTACGACGGGGAGAGAGGAGACGAATTCTGGAGGCAAGGTAACGATGGGGAAAGAGTGAGCGCAATTCTACGGGGACTGCCCCAAAAGGCAATCAGTCTGTGGCGATCCGGGTAGGAGAATCGTCAGGCGTATTTGCCGCTCTGTACGAAGTGCAGGATACGGGTGTGGTCCCCTTTCGCCGCCCACACGACGCGGAGGAAATCTGCAGGGTGCAGATGATGACGGCTGAGGAAGGCGCGATCTCCACCGCAGCCGAACATGATGTCGGGATCCATCTCGCCACGAAGTTTGGCCTCGGCCTTGGCGATGATGCGGGGCAGCCAGGCAACGCCGGAGAGTTCCGCCGTCTTTGGAGGCAGTTCATCCGGGGTGACGATCTTTGAACTGAGCTGGCCCTTCTGCTCCACCAGGAAGTAGTCGCGACGGACGGCGGCGATGGTGAGAGCGGTCTCGGGGGTGGGCTCCATGCCCTCGCCTGCGCAGCAGTCTTCGACAAAGTCAAAGAGCTCACGGGGCTTGCAGCCGATGGCGGCGAGGAACTCCATGTCCTCTTCATCGAACCAGTCCTGGTAGTCGGGATTGTCATCCTCGTATTCGTCGCAGCAGCTGACGAACAATTCGCCAAATCGGGAGGCCCATTCGTATGCGTCGCTCATGGTGGGGAAATCTTTGAGGGGTTGGTCGTGGAAAACGGTTTGCGCTGGGGGTAGGAAAGGCATCATAGGGACAACCTCAACACCGTCAAACGTCCTTCTCGCTCTCCCATGACTTTGCCTGCGAATGCCTCTGCACCGACCCGCCTCTGGCCACGGCTATTGTCGCGACACGGAGCGGGCGGAATGGCGATGCTGGTGGCCCTGGTACTGGTGCTGGCAGGCAGCGTGACCTTTGCGATCGAGGCGGAGAAGCCCTGGGGCAAGACGGTGCAGAAGCGCCTGGCAAAGGGAACGAAGCTGGAATACCGGGAGCACACGATCATCGGCCTGTGGTGGGCAAGCGTGGCGAGCGCCGGAGTGTGCGCGGCGCTGCTGGGCACGTTTCCATTCTGGCTGCCGAAGAAGGAGGGCACTCCTGAGGGTGTGAAAAAAGTCCTCGAACCCGAGCCGCCACTGTCATCCCCCACCCCGCACTGGTTCTGGATGTGCATGGCTGTGGTCACTCTGGCGGGGGTGTGGG
>JBGGMQ010000030.1:0-6900 GCA_041287975.1 Verrucomicrobium sp.
GCCACGCTGCACACCTCCAGTGCCGCCCAGACCGTGCAGCGTTACCTCAAGCTCATCCCCTCGGATCGCCTGGAGAATGCCATGCTGTCCTTCGCCGACTCCTTCCGCGGCATTCTCTGCCAGCGGCTTCTGGCGGATGACCAGCGGCAGCGCCGCTTCGCGATTCACGAACTCCTCCTCCCCTACGACTCCGTCTGTGGCACCATCCGCCGCGGCGAGTTCAAGAAGCTCGACCATGAGCTCGAAGCCGGCATGACGCGCGGCATGCTCAGCTTCGACCGCAGCCTCCAGCAGCGGGAGTACGAAGGCTGGAAGCCCGCCTTCAACCGCCCCACCGGGTTCACGGAAACCGAGGTCTTCGACTACCTGCAAAAAGAACAACTCCTCTCCACCTATGCTGCTTGATGACATCAAAAGTGTGCTGAGCTTCGCGGCCTTCCGTCCGGATCCCGATGATGCTGAGGTCGGCTGGAGCAAACGTTTCCAGGGGCGTCGCAGCCTCCTCCTGAACGTGAGCCGCACTCACGTGACCTGGCGCGGCTTGAACAAGCGTGGCAAGTTCCAGGACGCCGGTGTCAGTGAAGGCGAGTTCAACGAAGTGGCCCCGCAAAGGGCCGAAGAGTGGCGCTCCCTTACGGAAGGCGGCTGGGTCAACGTCTCTGTGAACAACCGTTTCATCATCTCGCTGGAGAACAATCTCAGCCGGCGGGAAAACGGAGCCCAGATGCTGCGCACCAATCCCAAGGCCGTCATCGGGGCCAAGTTTGACCGTGGCAAGCGCTACGCCCTCTTCCATCATCCCCACTCCACAGCCTCCATCCTCATGGCCTGTGATGACTCCGTGGTGAAGAGCACCGAGGAGGTTCTGAGAGCCAACGGACTCAAGGCGGGCCGCATCTGCTGCGGACTTTTCGCCCTGCTGGAGCTGAAGCTCACAGAGCTCTACCAGTCCGGCAAGGCAGACGCCCACGGCAACTTCATCCTCGTCGCCTGCTGTGAGGGCTCCATCGCAGCCCTCGTCCAGCAGGGTGGGCAGTGGACCGATGTCCGCTGCCGCAGCGGCCTCGGCACAGACAGCGTGGACGGCATGGTGCAGATCATCGCCCCCATGGTGCAGAAAGCCCTGCCCGGCACTGCCGTCTACTTCGTGCACGATGGCAATGACGCCAAGTTCGCCGCCGGCATGATGGACACCCTCTCCATGCTGGGCGGGGTGGACATCTCCACCGAAGACCAGCTCTGGACGGCCATCGGCCTCAACTGACCCAGGCTGACCTTTCCCCCTTTGTTTCCTGTAACTCACCGCCCCTTCCATCCATGAGTCTTGTCTGCCACGACTTCAAGAGCCCCCGCTCAGACAGTTCCCGCCGCCTGCCCCAGACCTTTATTGTGGTGCCCATCCTGTTCTACGTCGTCTTCCTGGGTGGCATCTACCTGGGAGTCACTTCCTACATGGGACTGCGGCAGGCCAGGCTGGACCGCGATGAGTGGACGCAGGTGAAGGCGGAGCAGGATATGAACCGCCTCAAGTTCGAGGCGGAAAAGGTCGGCGTGCTCAAAGAGAAATGGAAGGCGGAGCGCCTCGCCCAGTGGGTGGAAGGCACCCGCTCGATCCAGCCGATCACTGTTGCCATCGCTCGTGCGCTCCCGCCAGAGATCACCATTGGTGAACTCTCCCTGGAGCGCAGCGTGGAGCTTCCCCAACAGGTGGGCATCACCGTGCTGATCAACAATGGCACGCTCGAAGACGTGGCCCGCATTCAGTCCGCCGTGGCCCAGCTCCACTACCGCCCTTTCAACAGCCAGCAGGCCAAGGCCGGAGAAGCCCTCGAGTACAAGTCCACCCTCGTCTGGCAGTAGTCTTGTCCTCACCCTTTAAACAAAGACTCTTATGAACGGAAAGAAAATCGCCTGTGTGCTGCTGATGATGATCCTCGCCGGGATCGCCTACGGCTCCCAGATGATGCAGAAACGCGCCAAGGCCATGCGGTCCGACGCCGACAGCGCCGAGGCCGATGCCAGCAACGCCCGGACGCTCTGCACCGTCGAGGAAACAACGCTAGCCACCACCCGGTATGACAGCCGGGAGCTGCGCGAGTTCCTCCAGGTATGGGACTCGGAAATGTCCCGGATCCAGACCGGCCAGGAGGCAGAGCAGGCCCTGCTCGCCGTGGTGCGCAACAGCCGCATCCTTACCGTCTCCCAGAAGTTCGAGGTCAAGGAGAACCGGAACAATCCCGTCGTACCCAAGAGCCTCCAGGGCACCCTCATCGTGCAGGATGACTACGCCAAAACACTGAACTGGCTCGGTGAGCTGGAGCGCCGGCTGCCCCTGGCCCGCATCACCACCTGCCGCATCCGCCAGGGTGAGAGCGGCCGCCAGGTGAACCTGGAAATCCATTTCGACATCCCGCTGGTGAACCTGAAAGCCGAGATGGAGGTGAAGAAATGAACCCGCTCATGTTCATGTCTGTTTCCTCGATCCGCCACCGCCTGGCCCTCATTGGCGGTTTCCTCGGCCTCTGCTGCCTGGTCGGATCCGCCAGCGCCCAGGAGGATTTCCTTCCCGACGGCACTCCGCCTCCGCAGCCCGCAGAAGGCTTGCGCTACACCCTTCTCAAGCCCAGCGACAAGGGGGTTGAGATGGTCAAGGAAGGCGAGCGCAATCCTTTCAACAATGGGGATGCAGGACTCAAGAGTCCAGAGGCCAAAGGCTCCAGTGAAGAGAATGAGATTCGTGACCGGTTGAGCCGCCTGCGAGTCGTGGGCGTGTCCCCCGGTTCCAAAGGTCTGCGCGTCATGCTTGGCGACATGGTGCTCATCCCTGGCGAACTGGTGCCCCAGGTGCTCACCGAGCAGACTCTCTCCCTGCGGGTGGGCAACATCTCTCCCACGACCATTGAACTCATCTGGATTGAGAAGAAGCCCACTGGCCTTCCCGCTCGTGTCCTGATCATCCCCGTCGATCTCCGGCCCTACGTCCGTTATGTCCTGCAAGGTCAGCCCAATGATAAAAACCAGTGGGAAAAGACAGCTGCCGGCGGAGCCAAAGTCCCCGTGGCCACCGAGTTCCCCGAAGTCGCCCAGTCGGTGGCTGGCGACGTCTCACACCTCGCGCAGAATGACAAGACCAAGGCCGCAGGTCCGGTGAAACCCGATGGCACCCCGGCCCCAGCGCCTCCCGATGCACCAGGGGCTGCTGCTCCTGCGCCTGCCCCCACCGCAATCAAGCCCATCCCCGAGTTCGAGGAGGCAATGAACCTGCTCAACAAACTCCTCCCGCTCAACAAGGGAGGGGACAAGGAGTGAGGCTCCGCAACCTCAACTGCGGCTTCACTGCTGCAGAGATGCTGGTGGCCACCATGGTGGGTGCCGTCGTCATCGGGGCGGCCGCCCTGGCCTATGCCACCTTCGTCAATGCGCAGCAGCGCTTCAGCGATGTCGCCACCGTCCGGCTCACCAGCACCGCCAAGAGCAACTTCTACGGAATCTCCGGCTCGGACATCACCACCTACGTCGCCCCCAACTACGGCAGCCTGGCCCGTGCCGAGGCTCTACGGGAACGCTTCATCACCGACACCACACAATCCGTGGCCGTCTACTGCCTGTACCGTGCCAATGCCGTGTACAACACCATCCGGCCTGCCAGCATTGCCTCCCCTCCCGCTGGCACCCGCATGGACACTCCGGAGCTGTTTCGCACCTATCTGTCCACAGCCGTCACTGCCTCAGCTACGGTCTTCACCTCCTACCGCAACGTCGGCACCACGCCGAACTACACCGTCTTCATCCTCGGCTTCTCTCAAAACGCCACCACCATCCCCGTCATCGCGGTTTACGATGTGGACTTCGTTGAAGCCAAGAACCCCAGCGCCACCAGCGTCATCTTGGGGACCTACGCCAGCGTACGTCGCTACGTCAGCGGCACACTGACCGGCTACTATGACGTGATCTACCGCGCCAGCGGCCAGACCGAGTCCTTCGTCCCGCCCGTGGTGGCCTTCGAGCGCCGCTCCCTCAAAGCCCTGGTGGAGGGCAACACCACCATTGACCGCTTCAAGGTCGCCGCGGAGCAGCCCTTCTACTTCATTTTCTGGCCTGACCCCGCCGTGGACTCGCTGGCCCTCCCCTCCAACGCCAGCACCAGCGGCACGCTCAATGGCAGCTATGGCACCACCGACGTCCGTCGCGCCTACAACCACATGGCGGGACGCACGTCCTTCATGTTCACCCTGCCGATGTTCCCCTCCACCTGACGTGATTTCATGGAACCGCTGACCTCCAGCCGTAGCAGAAACGAGGGTGCCGCCCTGCTGGTGGCCCTGACTCTGGTGATCATGGGCACCCTGGCCGTCACCGCCATGATCTGCGTCATGGCCGCGCGCCAGCAGCAGGCGGAACGCACCGCCACCGCAGTGCAACGCCGGCTGTCCTGGCTCAATACCGAGGCGGTGAACCGTCAGTACGGCTACGTCTACGGCCTGCGCGACACCATCACCCGCTCAGCCACCAGCGCCTCGCTCGCCACGAACTGGGGCGGACTCACCGCCGCCGCCTACACCAGCATATCCGCATACGAGACGACCCAGCGTCCTTCCGCCCAGGTTCAGACCTATCCCTTCAACAACGTGCGCATCCCGCCCACCACCGACGGCGGGTACTTCTACGAGCGCACCACCGCGGATTCCAACAGCAATCAGATGGAGCACGTGACCCTGTTCAACTACCTGAAGACTTACCCGGCCCAGTTGCAGGGGGACCTCCTCATCCTGCACAAAAGGGCAGCGGCCACAGAAGACTACTACATCTCCGACAACCTGCGCGTGGATGGCCGGGTGGTCATCTATGACGGGACGGCCCAGACAGGGGAAATCCGGGCCAATTCCTACATGCACATGAGCCCCTCCTTCACCAACCCGGTGAAGAACAATGCCGGCACAGCCACCCAGCTTCCTGAGAACTACGCCATCACGCCCACCGCCACCGCCGGCTACGGCGGCAGCTCCACGCCCACAGCCGTGACCAACGGCACTCTCAAGATCATCAACAATACGGACTTCACCCCTGGGTCCCTCTACCACCTGGGCCAGACCACGGGAGGCTGGGAAACCACTTACAGCTCCACAGGCAGTGATGTGGGCAACACAACATCCGCCGTCCAGATTGTGAAGTCGACCAAGGTGATCACTGTCCGTCTCAAACACACAGGACTCACCAAGCACATCCGTATCAACGCCGCCTTCACCGAGCTCGTGCTCGAAGGCCAGACGACGGCCGCTGACTTCACGAATGCGAATGCCCTCACCCCCATCATCGTGTGGCTGGAGTCCTCCTCCGTCCTGAACGTCAAGATCACCGGCGAAAACAACCGGCGGCTCATCTTCGCTGCCGGTCCTGGAGCTGGAGCCAACCTCAACCTCAACTTCCAGAACAGCAGCATTGTCTCCGGCAGTCCGCTGCGCTGGCGCATGAATCTTGTTTCCGAGTACCGGAACACTTATTTCAGCCTGCCCACCTCCGTGAACCTCCAGATGACCGGCGGCATCCGCACCAACTGGGCCCTCAACTGCACCGATACCGGCACCACGGTCCGGATCATCCTCCAGCGCGAGACGAGCCCCGGCGCCCTGGAAACGCTGCTGCCCCGCGACGGCTGGATGGAAACCTACTTCCTGGTTCGATGAAAACAAAGCGCAGACCCAACGGATACTCCCTCATCGAGGTGCTGGTGGCCTCCGCACTCGTGGGCGTCGTCATCTCTGCCACTGTCTCCCTGGCTGGCACCATGAACCTTCAGGGGGAAACCGCTGAGATCAATTCCGTGGCCATCAACTACCAGGACAATGCCGCCCGGCTCTGGCAGCTGGGGCTCACCCCGGCGGAAGTGCTCACGCTCATGCCGCACGTGACAAACAACGTGATCCTGGAAAACATGATCGTCCCCTACGGCACGGCGCCTGGCTCCCAGGTCAGCTTCACTGGCGAAGGCACCACCACCCTGTCGAACTCCATGGGAACCGTTGAGGACGTGAACTGCGCCGTCACCATCCGCAATCCCGTCTCCACCACCCACCGGGAGCTCGCCGTGGACGTCTACCGCCCCAGCATCCGCTGACCAGCCTTCAACCCGCCAGCTAGCATCTTCATGCTCAAGAAAGTCCTCATCACCAACGTCCACACGGGCAACAACCATGAGTCCATCGTGGACACAGACACTCATGAGAAGGCCATCATTGGCTCCGGCGTCGCCTCCAATGAGACCGCCGTCATTGAGGACATCATCGGGGTGGATGAGACGGTCCACCGACTGACCCTGCCCAAAGAGAACATTGATGACCGGGTGCTCTTTTTCAACGGCCTCGCCCGCTGTCTGGAGCGCAACATTGGCATCATCAAAAGCCTCCAGCTCCAGGCCAACCGGGTGAAATCCCCCAAGTACCGCGGGGTGATCGGCGACATGGTTTACGACCTCTCCATTGGCGAGAAGTTCAGTGATGCCATCTCCAAGCATCCTTCCGTGTTTCCCCAGGAGATGCTCAGCCTCATCATCGCAGGGGAAGAAGCCGGACAGCTCTCCGCCGTGTGCCGGCGCATCGGCGGCGCACAGAAGAAAGCCGCCCGCATCATCAAAAAACTCAAGTCCGGGATGATCTACCCCGCCGTGGTCATGGTTCTAGGCATTACGGTCGTCATCATCATGAGCTACACCCTGGTGCCCGCCATGAAGAAGCTCTATGACTCCATGCATGTGGCCCTCCCCATGGGGACCAAGGCCCTGCTGGCGATCTCCAACACCCTGATCCACCAGCCCTGGACCCTGGCCATTCCCATCGTGGGTCTTTACCTGTTCTTCAAGAACTGGGGCCGCATCTCCTCCACCCGCGGCATGCAGTCCTTCTT
>JBGGMQ010000031.1:0-4581 GCA_041287975.1 Verrucomicrobium sp.
CCTCCGGCTCTACACGTTGGATGAGGAAGTGACGGAGAACGCGTCACTTCCCAAACGTCTGTATCCAGAGCTTGTCCGTGGCATTGCCATGGTGGAACTCTTTCGTGAAGGTTGGGTGGAGCCGCCGCAGACTCATCGGCAGCATTTCAGCACGGCAGTGCACCAGGTTCTTAGCATCCTGCGGCAAACTGGAGGTACTACGGCAAAAGAACTCTATGAGAGACTTTGTGCACAGGGTGCTTTTCGTAAGATCGACAGAGCACAGTTTTCCACCCTCTTGCGAGGGATGGCGAAGCATGAAGTGCTAGAGGCTGTTCCTGGCGGAGAGCTGATACTGGCTCCCGCAGGAGAGCGCATTGTGGAGAGCCGGGACTTCTACGCCGCGTTTGTCACGACCATTGAATACGTCGTCGAATGGGCAGGCCAGCCCATCGGGATGCTGCCTCACGACTGCATTCCAGGTGAAAATGAGTTCATGTT
The DNA here is from genome assembly GCA_041287975.1 of Verrucomicrobium sp. Taxonomy (GTDB): domain Bacteria; phylum Verrucomicrobiota; class Verrucomicrobiia; order Verrucomicrobiales; family Verrucomicrobiaceae; genus Verrucomicrobium. The sequence goes on from JBGGMQ010000031.1 coordinate 481, forward strand.
GCTGGCGGGACGGCGATGGCAGGTTGTTCGCATTGATCGTGATGTGAGGCGCGTCTTGGTTCAACCTGCCAAAGGCTGGAAGAAGCCTCAATTCTCGGGTGGAGGTGGAGGGCTGCATCCCAGTGTGATGGCCAGAATGCGTCGAGTGTTGGCGTCGTTGGAGGAGTACCCTTATCTCCATGAGAACGGCCGACAGCTGCTCAACCAAGGTCGCAGCGTTTTCAGGGAATCTTCATTGCACGAGTGCGATCTATGGAGCGGACACAACACTGTCAGATGGTTCCCGTGGGCTGGGTCCAGGGTGCACCGCACGCTCCACCTCAGCGCTCTTGCGGAAGGGCTGAAGGTGTCGTGCGACAATCTCTCCTTGGAATATCGATCCGTAGCGCCGGAAGAGTTTGCCGCCCATCTGTTGAAGATTGCGAAGGGCGAATACGCTGAGTCCGACGTGCTTGCCGAGGTCGATGTATTTCTCCGGGATCGGTTTGATGAGGTGGTGGACCCGGAACTGTTGCACCGGGCCTATGCCAGCGAAGAGCTGGATTTTGAAGGAGCACGCACATCCTCAACCGGGTTGTTGCAGCAGCTTTCTCCTTAGTGGGCTTTCGAGGAATTGCCTGCCAGACAGCGGGCTTTGGCATCGTTCTTTCAGGGTCGTCCCTTGCCATGCCCATCTGTCTTTCGTCTATCCGTCCTCTTATTGCAGCCATAGTCTGCGCTCCTCCCTCTATCGCTTTGGCAGCGGGGGCTGGCCTTGCTCCTGAGAAAGTCCAGAAGATGATCGACAGCAGTTGCATCGACTGCCATGACGCGGAAACCAAGAAGGGGAACTTGGATCTCACCGCGCTCCCGTTTGATCTGAAGGACGGCAAGGCCTACGCACGGTGGGTCAAGATCTACGACCGGGTGCTGGCGCAGGAAATGCCTCCCAAGGATAAGAAGCAGCCTGACCCTGGCCTGGCAAAGTCCTTTCTCGGCAGCCTTTCGGAGTCGATGACTGCCTCTGATGCCGAGCGGGCCGCCACCGAGGGCCGCGCCACTGTCCGGCGTCTGAACCGCTACGAGTACGAAAACACGCTCCGCGATCTTTTGAAGGCCCCGTGGCTGCAGATCAAGGACAAGCTTCCTGAGGATGGGGAGGCGAATCGCTTCAACAAGGTCGGGGACGCCCTGGATGTCTCGCACGTGCAGATGGCCCGGTACCTGGGGGCCGCCGACTACGCTCTGCGTGAGGTGATGGCGAACCAGCAGTCCCGACCCTCCGGTAAGACGGAGCGCTACTATGCCCGCTCAGAGCCCTCGATGGTGAAGAAGATGTTCTTCAGCGAGTTCAACCGCAGTCCCGTGCGGGCCACGTTCCCCATACTGGGATACACCGCGCAACCGGAAGTACGGGCTGGCAAAGCGCCTGCCACGGCGGGAGAGAAAGAGGCCGCCGTTCGGGATCAGGAGGCCATGGGCGTGGTGGCGAGCAGCTACGAGCCGATCGAGCTGCGGTTCAACACGTTCAAGGCCCCTCGTTCGGGCCGGTACAAGCTGCGGTTCAATGCGTATTCCGTGTGGGTCGGACCGGGGCCGGAAAAGTCCTGGTGGCAGCCCAATTTGGATGTTGTTTCCAAAGGCCGCCGTCCTGAGCCAGTCACCATCTATGGCGAGACGCCTCCCCGCCAGTTGCGCCTGCTCGGCAGTTTTGACGTCGGCGTGGAGCCCACGGTGCGCGAGCTCGACACCTACCTGCTGAAAGGCGAAACCATCCGCTGGGATGCCGTTCGGCTCTTCCGCTCACGTCCTCCAGCGCCACGGAATCCGCTGGCGGAAAAGGATGGTCAGCCGGGTGTTGCCTTCAAGTGGATGGAAGTCGAAGGCCCCATCCTCACCCAGTGGCCCGCACCAGAGCACCGGGTGCTGTTTGAAAACCTGCCCGTATCGCGCAAGAGCGCCAGGGAGAATTTGAGCGTTGTTTCAACCAACCCAGGCGATGCGGAGCGGTTGCTGCGCCGCTTCCTGGCCAAGGCCTACCGCCATCCTTGCTCGGAGGAGGATGTGCAGACTTTCCTCGGGATTATTGAGAAGGTGAAGGCCGGCGGGGCTGATTTCGCGGAGTCCATGATCGCGGGCTACACGGCCGTGCTGTGTTCGCCCAAGTTTTTCTGCCTGGAAGAGAAGCCCGGCCGCTTGGATCAGGCGGCGCTGGCTTCACGCCTGTCTTATTTCCTCTGGAACTCCTCTCCCGATGAGCAGTTGATGAAAGCGGACCTGAAGGATCCTGCCGTGCTGCAAAAGCAGACCGAGCGTCTGCTGGACGATCCCAAGTCCCGCCGTTTCGTAGACGCCTTCCTCAACTACTGGCTGGATCTGCGCAAGATGGGCGCGACTTCGCCTGATGCGGAACTGTACCCCGACTACTATCTGGACGACCTGCTGATCGAGTCGGCCACCCTGGAAACCCAGCTCTTCTTTGCGGAGTTGCTCAAAAACAACCTTCCTGCGCGGACGGTGATCGACTCCGATTTCGCGATGCTGAATGAGCGGTTGGCGAAACATTACGGCCTCCCGGAGGTGGATGGCGTGCAGGTGCACAAAGTCTCCCTGCCGAAAGACAGCGTTCGTGGCGGGTTGATGACGCAGGCCAGCGTTCTCTCGGTGACCGCCAACGGTACCACGACTTCGCCTGTGGTGCGCGGCGTGTGGATCATGGAGCGCATCGTGGGCAAGGTCCCGCCTCCGCCACCACCGAGCGTGCCCGCCATCGAGCCAGACACACGTGGTGCTCATACCATCCGCGAGCAGTTGGAAAAGCATCGCTCCCAGCAGTCATGCGCACTCTGTCACACGAAGATCGATCCAGCCGGGTTTGCGCTGGAGAGCTTCGATGTCATGGGCGGCTGGCGGGACCAGTACCGGGCCATGGGCGACGGGGAGTCGCCTCCGGGTTTTGGAAAGAACGGCCAGCGTTTCGCCTTCCATCCGGCACAGCCCGTGGATGCCAGCGGCGAGCTGCCGGATGGCGGTGGAGCCTTCAAGGACATTCGCGGCCTCAAAGATTTGCTGTTGAAAGACGAAAAGCAGATCGCCCGGAATCTCACCTCCCAACTGATCACCTATGCCACAGGCGCTCCCGTCAGATTCGGAGACAGGGCCGTCGTTGAACGCATTTTGAAGGATACCGAGGCAAATGGGCACGGAGTGCGCTCCTTGATCCAGGCTCTCGTCGCCACTGACCTGTTCCAATCCAAGTAGAAAATCCCGCTGCCTGCTTATGAAACCCTCTGTTCACGTTTCCACCCAGCGCGGTGTCTCGCGCCGGCAGTTCCTGCGTGCCACTGGCGTCGGCCTGGCTCTGCCACTGCTGGATGCCATGATGCCAGCCTTCTCTCGGGCGGCTTCCGCAGCAGTACCTCCACGACGGATGCTGGCCGTGTGCAACAACCTTGGCCTGCTTCCTGAAAAGTTCTTCCCCGCTGCCGGCTCCACAGGCAACGACTATACACTTTCTCCCTATCTGGAAGAGTTGAAGGCCCACCAGAATGCCTTCACCGTTTTCAGTGGAGTGTCCCACCCGGATGTGGATGGCGGCCACCCAGCCGACAATTGTTTCCTCACTGCCGCACCGCATCCCGGCAGTGGTGGCTTCCGCAACACGATCTCTCTGGATCAGTACGCCGCTGAGCGGATCGGCCACCTCACCCGTTTCCCCTCCTTGACCCTTGGCGTCAACGTTTCCCAAGGGGTGCGCAGCCTTTCCTGGACAGGCACAGGCGTGCTCATCCCCTGTGAAGAGCATGCTGCCGATGTGTACCGGCGTTTGTTTCTGAAAGGATCTGCCAAGGAGGTCCGCGAACAAGCGCGGAAGCTCGCTCTCGGGCAGAGCATCATGGACGCTGTCGCCGGGCAGGCCAAGAGTCTGCAACGCGATCTTGGTGCCCACGATCGAGATCGTCTGGACCAGTACTTCACCGGCGTGCGTGACCTTGAAAAGAGGATCGAAAAGGCGCGCCAGTGGGAGAAGCTGCCCAAGCCCGTAGTCAAAGAAACGCAGCCCGTCGATCCAGAAAGCCCGGCTGAGTACATGGAAAAGGTGCGCCTGATGTATGACATCGC
>JBGGMQ010000032.1:0-15088 GCA_041287975.1 Verrucomicrobium sp.
TTTTGATGAAAAGCTGAGTCTTCTCGTCCTTGGTCATCGAAGCTGCCTCGAGTGCCCAGCCAGCTGGAGCCACCCCTGGTTTCTTCCATGCCACCGTAAAGCTGGAAGTCTCACGATCAACCAACTCAACTGTCTCAACCCGATCGAGATGGGAGTTCACCTGGCTGGCGGGCATGGGCATGCCCTGCATCGCGAGATAAGCGGCCATGGTTGACTGAACCTTGCTCATGGGACTGTGCCCTGCCGAAGTTGAGGCAGGCGAAGCCAATGGAGCTGTCGTCTGAGGTCGTGATACTGCTGCGACGGACGGCGCTGGGGAGCTTGAGCCGGAGGTGGAGGTGGACGGAGTGCGAATCGGAGGAGAGCTCGAAACGGGGCGAGTCTCAACCGTCTCAGCAGGTTCACGGACATACGTCTTCAGGGTGATCGTCGACTCGGACGCCCCTCCAGAAATGCGCAGTTCACTGAGCACGTTCCCGACCTGCTCCGTCTTGAGCGAGACTTTCACACTGCGCTGCTGACCGGGCTCAATCCGAAGCGCCTGACCCGCGAACTCCGCGTTGTAAGGCGGGCGGGCATGCACATCCACCACCAGGAGCTCGCCGCCCGAGTTCTCCAAGATCATGTCACGCGTCACAGCGGCGCGTTGGTTCACCTGGCCGAAATCCAGAAGACCGCGTTCTGGAGACACCACACGCAACTCAGCTGGCTTGGGTCGGGAGACGACATCCACCTTCTCAGACACGCCCTCGGACTCAACAATCACCTGCCCCATGAACTGGGGCACATCCGTCTTGGGCAGCTGGAAGAGGACTTCAGCCTTCTCCTGGGGTGGAATCTCCACCTCTTTTGGGGCCAGCAGGCGCATCGGATACTTGATCATCACTTTCACCTTTTCCGGACGCCCGTTCACCAGAGTCAACACCCCCGTACGGAGGCCAGTGGACCGGTTGTAGTCCAGCGTCAGGTAGCTCGGGCTGACCGTAAGAGCGCGAATGCCTTCCCCAAACAGGGTCATCTTGCTGGTCTTGACGCCGGGCTGAAGCTCAATCTCATGACGCACTTCGCCAGGCTTTGTCGGACGGAAAGTCAGGCGAAACTCCGAGGTCTCACCTGGATTGATCTCCAGCTTCGCCGGGCCACTCCACCCTTCACCCCAGACCATGTTCATGACGTAGGGTGCCCGCCCCAGGTTTCGCACGGCTACGGTTCCGGAGGATTCGCCGCCCAGATACACTTTGCCGAATGACGGAATAGTAAGGACCGAGAGAATGGGCTCCATGCGCTGCCCCCGCAGATAAACAGTGGCAGGAGCCGAAAATGGCCCACCATCCACACGCACCGAGTAGGTGAAACGGTCCGCCAGTGAGGCTTCCGGCCCTGCGTGGGTATAGGTGATGATCGACTTGTTCGAGTCCCGTTGATGAGGACGGAGATTGGTCAGGGTCCCATGCTCAGGCAACTGGCGGACAACAAACTCCGCCTGCTTCAAGGTGCCGACGGCGCCAGACAGCTCAATATCGACTGCCTGACCTGCAACGAAGGCCGCAGTCACATCCCTGGCTTCCGGGATCACCACATCGTCTTTTTTCCGCTTCCCATCCCCCGCCTTCAGTTTCACGTCAGCATGCAGCCAACCGACTCCGAGGGTGAATATGAAAAACATCCACCCGAGTCGGGTGATGCGATGCCAGGATGGAGCGAAAGGAAGGGCAGTCATGGAGCCGGTGAGAGGGGCCTTAGGGGTGCCAGAACGCACCCCATCAATATTCCGGACCAATAGTCTGAACTACAATCACGCATTCGGCAAGGCATACCCTTGCAGACGCCGACGCACAAAATCGAGTGCCGTCTGGCTGGTCAGGATCTTAAAGCGTTCTCGCTCACCGCGAAACCAGCGTTTCCGCACCTCTACTGGCTGCCCCTTGGAAGCCAGTGCAATAAATACCGTCCCCGTGGGCTTCTCAGGAGTGCCCCCTGTCGGGCCTGCAATCCCGGTCACCGCCACGGCGTGATCCGCGCCACTGACGCGCAGGCAACCCTCCGCCATGGCCCCCGCCACCTCAGCACTTACAGCCCCGTGTTGAGCGATCAACTCTGCTGGCACGCCCAGATGCTGGGTCTTCGCCTCGTTGGAGTAGGTGACAAATCCGTGTCCCAGGACCTGTGACGAACCGCTCACATTCGTGATCCGGTGGGCAATGAAGCCGCCCGTACAGCTCTCCGTGGTCGCCACCCATTGCCCCCGCTCTGCCAGCAAGGCCACAACCACCTCCTCCACCAGCCGTCGGTCATCGGAAACCAGGAATTCCCCCAGCTTTTCGCGGCAGAGCTCGCCTGCACGGTCCAACGCTGTTTCAGTGCCGTTCACGCGCACGTCCACATCGCCCTTGCCCAGGCAGTAGCCAATCTCCAGGCCTTCGATCGCTTCAAGCCCCTCCTGCAGAGCCATGGAAATGTCGGACTCGCCAATCCCTGTAAACTTAAAATAGCGGCAATGCTGTTCACTCCCTCCAGGGAGGAGACCGCGAATGATCGGCTCCACTTGCTCGATCATCATGGGCTTCAGTTCCCGTGGTGGGCCTGGCAGCAGAAACACAGTGCAATTCAGCCCTTTGTCCGCCCCCAGTTCCGCAGGCAAATGCAACCCAGGAGCGGTCCCGTGGGCATTGCCCAGCACCCTTGCCCCACGCACCACCAGCGCCTGACGCTGATTGTGCTCGTTCACGCCCTTCCCCATGCGGGCGAAGAGCGCTTCCAGAAAAACCATCACCTCCGGATCCGTCTCCAGTGGGAGCCCGAACACGCCAGCCGCAGCCTCGCGCGAAACATCATCGGACGTAGGGCCCAGCCCGCCGGTCACGATCACGATGTCCGAGCGCCGCACTGCCTCATTCAGTGCGATCTCTATGGCCATGCCATCTGGCACCACCGTAGAACGCTCCACCAGCACCCCGAGATCGACCAATCGCTGCCCGAGCCAGGCAGCATTGGTATTGATAACATCTCCGATCAGCAGCTCGGTGCCGGTATTGATCAACTCAATTCTCATGCCGTCTTCTTACGAGCGGCCTTCTTCGCAGGAGCTTTCTTCACAGTCGCTTTTTTGGCAGCCGCCTTTTTCGCAGGGGCTTTTTTCACTGCGGTCTTCTTGGCTGGAGTCGTGGCAAGCACGGGAGCAGGGGGCGGCTGGGGAGCCCACTCCACGCGGGGTGCGTCACCCCAGAGGTCTTCCAGAGCGTAAAAGTCGCGCTTCTCCTGGTGGAAAATGTGCACCATGACGTCGCCGTAGTGGAGAATGATCCACAAGCTCTCCATCTTCTCATCCACCGCGATCGGCTTGCGCCTGTGCTCAATCCAGAACCGGTCCTTCACCTCGTTACGAATTGCTTTGAGGTGCGGCATGGAAGTTGCCGTACAGATGACGAAATAGTCCGCTACAGGAGAGATGCCCTGCACGTCCATGATCACGATGTTTTCCGCCTTCTTGTCATCCGCAAAGGTGGCGGCCGCATAGGCCATCTCCTCTTCCCTAGTTCGTTGAGAAGCTTCTGTGAGTGCCTTTTTTACCGCTTTTTTTGCCATGGTCACCGGATTGTGAGCCAGTTACGGCCCGAGTGCAACCCAAACCCTTAGGAGACACAAGACTTGAAGACTCAAGACACAAGACCAGACAGGCTCCCAATCGCCACTGTCGACTGATGCACCGGTCTCGCCCTATTCCCTAGTTCCCCGCCCCTTTTCCCTCTCCCCCTCAATACATCAAATACCTCTGCCGCTTCACGCGGAAGGCATCTTCGTTCCGCTTCCACGAGCTGATGATCCGCGATGGCGGCACACCGCGCATCAGATCCCGTCGCAGGGAGTCACTGCCATAGACTTTGTTGAAAAGACTGATCTGGGAGGCTGTCATCTTGTTCATGACCAGACCTCGTGTCTGGCGGTTGAGCTCTGCAGTCAGGCACACGTCCAGAGCAGTGAGATTGGACGGAGCTCGCGCATCGATATTGAGTTTCACCCCACCAAAACCTTCGCGTGAATAGGGCGTGTAGCTCACTCCAGGGAAGGCCAGACTGCGACAATATGCCGCAAAGGCATTGGGGTTCACACCTCTCGCACCCGCGTACCCGAACGGATTGTCCAGGCCAATACCCACGTCCACCGCCGCCGCACCCCCTAGCATTCCAGTCGCCACATAGTAGGCGGGCGATGTCGCATACGGAATGTTGGGCGAGGTACGATACCACCGCAGCCCGGTGTCCTGCCAAAGCATGTTGCGATTGTACCCCCGCATCTTTACGATCCGCAGACGCGGATTCCGCTTAATCCAGCCTTCACCAGCCACCATCATGGCCAGTTCACCCGTCGTCAGGCCGTGCACATAGGGCACATTCACCTGGCTCACGAAGGACTTCCATCGCGGATCCACGGGAGGTCCCTCCACCCGCCAGCCCCCGAGCGGGTTCGGCCGGTCCAGCACGATGAACTCTTTGTTGTTCTCCCCGCAGGCTTCCATCGCCACCACCATGGTCGAGATGTACGTGTAGCTTCGGGAGCCGATATCCTGCAGATCAAACAGCATCACATCAATCGGCGCCAGCATGGATGGCGTCGGCTTTCGCGTGTCCCCATAGAGGGAATATACCGTCAGGCCCGTCACGTTGTCGCGGCGCGTCTGCACATGAATGCCCGCCTTGATCGTCCCATCCACGCCATGCTCCGGCGCATAGAGGGCCACCAGATTCACTCCCGCCCTCTTCAGAGCCACGCGGGTCATCGAGCCATTTCCCGTCATGCTCGTCTGGTTGCAGATCAATCCCACCCGCTTGCCTCGCAGGAGGTCAAAGCCGTTGCTCGCCAGCACATCAATCCCCAACGTGAAAGGCGCATTCTGCACCGCCGCAGGCCCCATCGGCCTCCCAATCGGGGACGAGGGCAACGCACAACTGGCTATCGTAAATCCAACAACAATGCTGAGCAGAATCTTAAAAACAGGCATGGGGGTACATCCCTTTAGGACGGAAGCTCCCTCAATGCAAGACTGGGGCCAACGCGTTCCCGGCACCAAGATGACGAAAAAACTCTATCGCACACCTGCCCGCTCACTTCTCCAAGCCCGATGCGTCGAAGCAGCGCGGCGGCTTTCCCTGGAAAGTGGGGTCAGGAAAAATCATCTCGCCGGTTTGAGAGTTGAAAAAGAGCGAGGTGTATCCCCTGTCCGGCTCATCAATGATCACCTGACACCAAGGCCTTACTCCGGCAACATCGGTGGCAGCACTGGGAAATTTGCCTGATTTCTTGAGCAACTCCAGAAGTTCTTCAGTGTCCCAATGCAAGCGGTCGCCAGTGATCCGTACTCGCAGGCCGGTCGCTCTTTGTGCCACCTCCCCCGTAAAACGCTCTTGTACCAGCGGATGCGTCACCAGTTGCTGCAAAGCCTTCAGCAACTCTTCTGGCGTAATACTCAGGCCCAGTCCTTTCCCATCTATTACCGGGAGAACGGCTCCGACACTCACCTGATGAGTCAACGGTTCCCTGAGTTCGAAATCGGCTCTCCACTCAGGCCCTTCGAAATGAGTCTTGGATACCTTGTAGTGTGGATCTGACGAGGGGTCGGTAACATTGAATGTTTTCTCGAACTTCTCTCTTCGAGGACATGCCACCCAAAGCTCCCTGCCACGTGCGGCAGCGGCCTTCCGCCTCTCCTCCTCCAGTTCCCACATCGTCTTCGCACCTGCATCATGCCCTGTCGCCAGAATCTTCCCCGTAGAGATGTCAAAAGTGTAGGTGGTCCCGTCCCCCATCACCAAATAGAAGCTCGTCGCAGTCAGTCCATCGGGTTTGGACTGAACCTCGGGGCTCCAGAAGTAGTGGCTCGATGTTTGCACCAAACTGCCGGGATCCTTGATCAAGTCCTTCACCTGATACTCCTTGAGCAGTTTCCCACGATCATAGAAAGCCAACGCCAAATCCGTCCGGCCTTCAAAATCTCTCGCCCAAGGACCTTTCCGCACGAAGTAGCGCCCATCGTCACTCAGCCAACCCTGCGACGCAAACCAGCCCCGGGTTCGCCAGAGTTCCACAAGATCCCCTTTTTGATTTATCTCATAAGCGACGCCAAATGCCTCTTTGGTAGTGACATATTTCTGATCCACAAAATGCCCCTGCGCCGGCACCAGCTTGAACAAGTAGCCTCCGGAGTAAGAAGTGGCCACCCAGGCGCTGGGCGAGACCGGCTGGTCAGCCATCACCTGACATGTCGTAAAACAACATATGAGGTGGGCCAGGAAGATTATTGCCGACACGTTCGGTGGGTGCATGCCTCATTGAAGTGCATGGCAGCACCGGGCTGCAAGCCCGAAAGTTTCGGCAGGGTCCCACTGACCACTCTTATCCCTCTTCCCTTACCCCTTGTCCCTCTCCCTCCCATACGCCCTTGCCAGCAACGTGACCGGCTGGGTCACTTCCTGGCACTTTGCCTCCATCTGCCGGGCCAAACCCGAGGCAAGCTGCATGTGACACCCTGGGTTCGATGTGGCAACGGCCACTGCACCCGTCGCCGCCACATGCTTCAGCTTCCGCGACAGCAGCTTGGCTGACTGCTCGGGCTGGGTGATGTTGTAAATGCCCGCACTGCCGCAGCACCAGTTGCTTTCCGGCAACTCCGTGACCTTCAATCCAGGTATGGCATTGAGCACCGCCCGCGGCTGGCTCGTGATCTTCTGTCCGTGGCAGAGGTGACACGATTCATGGTAGGTCACCTCCAGTGGCACTTCCCCCACCGTCGCCGCCATGGCAGGCTTGCGGAAACCGATCTCCACCAGCCATTCATGGATGTCCTTCACCTTGCGATCCCACACCTTGGCCCGCGTGGCGTAAACAGGATCTTCGTGCAAAAGGTGCCCGTAGTTTTTGAGGTGGGATCCGCACCCTCCTGCATTGGTAATGATGGCATCCAGTGTCTCCAGATCAAACGTGTCGATCTGCTTGCGAGCCAGTTCCCGCGCGAGTTCAGGAGCCCCATTGTGGCCATGCAATGACCCACAGCAATATTGCGACCGTGGCGTAATCACCTCGCACCCATTGGCGAGCAGCACATCCGCTGTATCGCGGTTCACATTGGAAAAGGCCAGGTCCTGCACGCAGCCACTCAACAGGGCCACGCGATACTTCACGCCCCCTTGCGGAGTTTCGATCTCATCCACGATGTCATCAGTGAACCGATCCGCCACCACCGGGGTCTGTGGCTCCAGCTCCCTCAACTTGCGCGGCAGCAGCATTGTCAGCCGCAGCTTGCGCACCAGGCTTTGCATCCCCGTTTTCTGATACCACCTCAGCCCCAACCCGACGGCCCGCAGCAGCCTCGGCCGCATGAAGAGCACCTCCAACGTGAGCCAGCGCCAGAAATCGCGCATGCCGGGTCGCTGCACGCCACTGCGCTCCACTTCGGCACGAGAAGTTTCAAAGAGTTCCACATAGTTCACCCCTGCCGGACACGCCGTCTGGCAGGCCAGGCAGCCGAGGCAATAGTACATCTCATCTGCAAACGACTGCGTCACCGGTGCCTCATCATCCGCCATCGCCCGCATCAGAGCGATCCGTCCCCTCGGGCTGTTCCGTTCCCGCTTGGTCTCCATGTACGTCGGGCACGTCGGCAGGCACATCCCGCAGTGCATGCACTGCTGCAGCACCGAATAGTCGAGCCGCTTCAGCAGGGACGCTCTGGCCCCAGGTTCTCGTTGCATGTCACTCATTGTCTTTGGAGCCCCACGGCAAAATGTCAGTCAAAAATCTTCCCAGGATTCAAGAGCCCCTCCGGGTCGAGCGCCTTCTTCACGAGCTTCAGCAGATCATAGCTGGCCTTGCCAAACTGCTGCTTGAGGAACCCCTTCTTGGCCAGCCCTACCCCGTGCTCTCCTGTGATGGTCCCGCCCAGTTCGAGCGTCTTGTCCACGATCTCGCCCAGAGCCAGCTCCACCCGGTGCATCTCCTCCTCATCCTTCTCGTTCGTCAAAAAGGTGGGATGCAGATTGCCATCCCCCATATGACCAAAGGTGCCAATCAGAAGCTTGTGCCGCGCCGCCGTTTCATTGATGAACTTCACCATCGTCGCCAGCTCACTGCGTGGCACCGTTACATCTTCAAGAATCGTGGTGGGCTTCACCCTTGCCAGTGCAGAGAAGGCATTGCGCCGCGCCGAGGCCAGTCGCGCGCCCTCGGCCTCGTTGGCTGCCAGCTTCACCTCGCGAGCTCCGTGCCGACGAGCAATGTCCATCATCAGGTTCGCCTCATCCTCCACCGCAGAGGGATGCCCATCCGTCTCCATGAGCAGCAGCGCCTCCACGTCCGTGGGCAGGCCGATCTTGGCGTAGTCCTCCACACAGCCCAGCGTCATGCGATCCAGAAACTCCAGGGTGCAAGGAATCACTCGCGCGGCAATGATGGCACTCACCGTCTCTGCAGCCTCCTCCATGGAATCATACATCGCCAGCATGGTCCTCCTCGCAGCGGGCTTCGGCAGCAGTTTCAGCAGCACCTCCGTGATGATGCCGAGTGTTCCTTCACTCCCAATAAAAAGATCCTTCAGCGAATAGCCCGCCACATCCTTCACACACTTGTTCCCCAGGAATGCCACCTCACCATCCGCCAGCACCACCGTCATGCCCATGACGTAGTCCCTGGTCACCCCATACTTCAGACCTCTCAGCCCTCCACTGTTCTCCGCCACATTGCCTCCGATGGTCGAGATCTTCATGGAACCCGGATCCGGCGGATAAAAGAGCCCCTGCGTGGCTGCCGCATCATCGATCTCCTTGGTGATGACTCCACACTGAGCCCGCAGCGTCAGATTCTTCGCATCCAGTTCGAGGATTTGATCCAGCTTCACCAGACACAGCACCAGGCACCCATCCAGCGGGACGCTCCCGCCACTCAAGCCCGTACCACTTCCCCGAGTCACCACCTTCACCCCATGTTGCCGGGCCAGCTTGACACAAGCCGCCACCTCTTCCGTGGATTTGGGAAAAACCACACAGGCAGTACGGTGCTTCAGCGCCGCCGTCCCGTCGAAACTGTAGGGAATGAGATCCTCAGCGGCAGACAACACAGAATCCGCCCCGAGCAAGGCAGTAAGATCAGCGATCCAGGGAGGAGATGCAGAGTTCAATAAATCCAGTTTGAAACACCCACCAGACACGTCAAGACCGAGTCACCAATTGACCATGAAGCGTGATAAAATAGACGCGCCCGCCGATTCAATTGTCGCCTGCCTGCCACAATTCTAAAACACCACATCAGTGGACAAGCGACCTCTCCTGCCCATTCTAGAAAGCAGCCCCCAGACATGAGCGCCCCGCAGACTGCCCCAGCCACCCCCGTGGAACGCGCCTCTGCCTGGGCCCCGCTTCAGAATGCGCAATTCCGAGGTCTCTGGCTCGCCAACATCGTCTCCAATATCGGGACGACCATGAATGACACGGCAGCCATCTGGACCATGACCCAGCTCTCCAGTTCGCCGCTGCTGGTCGCGCTGATGCAGACCATGTCGGGTCTACCCCTTTTTCTTCTGGCCCTGCCAGCGGGAGCCCTCGCGGATCTTGTGGATCGGCGAAAGCTCATCCTTCTCGCCCAACTCGGCGCCCTTCTCACTGCAGCAGGCATGGCCTATCTCGCCTGGACGGGACAACTCACCGCCCCGCTCCTGCTCGTCGCCACGTTTCAACTCGGCGTCGCATCCGCCTTCACCATGCCCGCATGGCAGGCCATGATCCCTGAACTGGTCGGTCGCAAGCAACTCTCCTCGGCCCTGGCCTTGGGCAGCGTGGGTTTTAACACGGCCCGCTCGCTGGGCCCCGTTGCCGGAGGCCTCCTCGTCGCAGCGCTCGGTCCTGGCCCTGTTTTCTTCCTGAACATGATCTCGTTTGGTGCCGTGCTCATCGCGGCCTGGCGCGTCCGCCCCCCACCGATCCCCAAGAGCACCGATCAGGAGCGCATGATGGGAGCCATCGTCGCCGCCGTCCGCTACGCCCGCCACGCCTCGCCCATGCAGGCCGTCCTGCTTCGCACCAGCACCCACGTATTTGCGGCAGTTGCCCCCGTTGCCTTGCTGCCCATCCTCATTCACCGTCGTGGCTGGACCGGCTCTGACTACGGCTTGCTCATGAGCTGCTACGGACTTGGCGCCATCGTCGTCGCCCTGTTCCTCCTCCCCAAACTGCGAGCGAAGTTCTCCTTCGACAAAGTGGTTGTCGGCGCGGGCCTGTGCTCAATCTCCGCCGCCTGCCTCCTTTCCATCGCCCCAGATCGCATCACCATGGGCTTTGCTCTCGCCTTGGCTGGCGCGGGCTGGATGACTGCGCTCAATACCTTCAGCGTCGCCGCCCAGAGCGCCTTCCCCAACTGGGTCCGCGCCCGCAGCTCCGCCATCTATCTGGTGGCCGTACAAGGGGCCTTCGCCCTCGGAGCCCTGGCTTGGGGGCGCCTCCTGGCAGACTGGGGCGCTACCGCCACGCTTCTCACCGCCGCCACCTGGATGCTCATCAGCATCGCCCTGCATCGCTGGTGGCCCATCAGCCATGTCGACAAGCTCGACCTCACTCCTGCCAATCACTGGCCGGAGCACACCCTCACGACCATCCCCGCCCCTGAGGATGGCCCTGTGCTCATCACCATTGAATACCGTCTCGCTCCCGGGGACGAGCCTGCATTCCGGGAAGCCATGCGCTCCCTCAGACGAGTCCGACTCCGCGACGGAGCCTTCCGCTGCTCCCTCTTCGTCGATCTCAATGATCCCCAAGTCTTCCGTGAGACTTTCATCGTTGGCTCGTGGGCCGAACACCTGCGCCAGCATCAGCGAGCCACCGTGGAGGACCTCCACATTGAGGAGGCCGTCACCGCTTTCCATCAAGGAAGCGAGCCTCCGCGTGTCCGGCATCTGCTTATGATCGAGCTCTGACCGCTCAGTCAGCGCACTCGGATCATTCCTTGTCAGGTCCGTGGTCTTACGGGAGCCCCGTTCTATAGCCCGACGACGAAGCCCCGGGAGAGCGAATCATTCTCATAAATGCTCCCGCGTTCCGCAAATTGCGAAACTCTTCGATATGGAGATGATTCACCTTTGTCATTTTTGGTATTTTCCATTCTAGATTACACTATTTCATAAATGTAATCGCTCCCGCAGGCCAACTATTTTCCTGTGCAATGCCTTCATTATCAGCATTCGCAATTGCGATTATGATATTTGCGATTGCGCATTCTTTTATGAGAATTATTTGTGAGAATGATCTCACGAGACATTCTCAAATATGCAAGCCTCTCCCCTAAGGCGCTTTTGAGCTTTATCGCAGCCTTGGTTGTCACCATCGGTCACGCTAACGCGCAGAGCTATACTTGGGAAAACTACAATGCCATCATCTTCGGCAACCTGAGCACGAACTCAGACATCGAAGGCCGGGCACTTGTCGGCGGCAACGTCGCTGGCGGAAACTCCTTCAACGTCGGCATCAAGATGCCCACCGGCACTGCCGCCAATGACCGCACCTTCGTGGTCGGAGGAAGCATCGGCTCAGGCAACGCCATCCACCTGAAGCAGGGCAGCCTCTACCTGGGCGGCTCTTTGAATGGCCGTCAGATCGACTATCAGGGCGGCGGCTCCCTGGTAAACCAGGCCACCAGCCTCGCCACCTTGAAGCAATCCTTCATCAGCGAGAGCGCCAACTTCAAGGCAATGGCCACGGACAGCATCGTGACCGTCCCCACGAACGGTCAACCCGGCCCCGTCACCTTCAACGCGACCGCCGGCTCCGATGGCGTGGCCGTCTTCTCCATCAGCGCCGACGCCATCTTCGGAAACGACAAGGCCCAGCAAATTGGCCTGAACGCTAATGGCGCCACCAACATCGTCATCAACGTCTCCGGAACCAACGTCAACTGGATCCAGAACGCTGGCAACATGGTGGGCGACTTCAACACCGATTACTACCAGGCCCACATCGTCTGGAACTTCTTTGAGGCCACCACCATCAACCTCAACGCCCACAACTTCAACGGTTCCATCCTCGCCCCGAACGCCACTGTGACGACGAGCAACGTGATTGACGGCACCGTGATCGCCAACAACCTCACCACCACTGGCGAAGTTCACCTCCCCAGCGCCTCCAGCTCCAACTCCTACGCAGGCTACCGCCTGCAGGCCGTGCCGGAGCCAGGCAGCGCTCTCTTAGTAGCCATCGCAGGGCTCATGATTCTGACCCGCCGTCGGTCATCCCTGCGCCGCTAGTTGCAGCACTTTTCAGCACCCAAGACCAACCCCCGGCTCCGCTCTTGCGGGACCGGGGGTTTTTCAGTTTCACCTGGCAATCGCAAATCGAGTCACACCCTCATCGCCCCCACCCACCCTCGGTTCCAATGGTCGACTTCAACGATCAAATTGAGGCAAAAGCGAGAGTCCTGTTAAATATTTTTAGCTAGTAATCTCCTCATTTTCTAATACTTGCGACTCATAATGAAAACAGTCTCTTGCAAACGATAGATGTGAGAAATATAATTGAGAATGTATTCCTGGAATGTTCTCATATTTGCAAGAACCGTTATCACTGTTGGCACCCTCCTTTTCGGCTCATTTGCCGCTCAAGCTCAGAGCTACACTTGGGAAAACTACAACGTGATCACCTTTGGTGATTTCAGCACCGCCTCTTTCGTGGAAGGAAGAACGCTCGTTGGCGGAAATCTCTATGGTGCCAATTCCCCTAGTTTCGCCACGAACATGCCTTCTGGCACCAGCGCCACCGATCGCACTTTGGTGGTGGGAGGCTTCATCTCCGGGGGCAATCCCATGAACCTCGACAAGGGCAGCCTGTATCTTGGAGGCTCCACCAACGGTCGCATCATCAACTACAATGGCGGACAAGGGGCTGGCAAGGTGACCGAAAGCATCGATCTGGCCGCTCTGAAGCAGAGTTTCATCAGCGAGAGCGCCAACTTCAAGGCCATGGCCACCGACAGCACGGTCATCGTCCCCACCAATGGCCAACCCGGTCCTGTGGTCTTCAATGCAAACCCAGGGTCAGATGGAGTCGCGGTGTTCAGCATCAGTGCAGATGCCATCTTCGGGAATGACAAGGCCCAGTCTTACGACTTGAACCCCAATGGTGCCAGCAGCGTGGTCATCAATGTGTCCGGGACCAACATCAACTGGATCCAGAACGCCGGCAACATGGTCAACAACTTGATCAAGGATGAATGGGAAGCCAAAATTGTTTGGAATTTCTACGAGGCAACCACTCTCAATTTTGGCAGCCATAACTTCCACGGTGCCATTCTTGCCCCGAAAGCCGCCATGTCCACCAGCGCACGCTTCGACGGCACGGTCATTGTGGACAGCCTTTCCACCACAGCGGATATTCACCTCCCCACGTCTGGCAGCGCCACTTCCTACGCGGGCTATCGTCTGCAGGCTGTGCCAGAGCCCGGAAGTCCACTGCTAGTGATGGTGGCTGGCGTTATCCTACTGGTTCGCCGTCGCTCCCAGCTTCGTCGCTAGACTGCGAAAAAGTTCCAGATCCCCCGTGTGCTTGCTGTGCTTTTTAGCTCCCGGGGCGTTCCCAGTTGGACATTTGTCTTTTCCCCTCCACTATAGGGGATGTCAGCGCTTACCGTCCAGCCCCGCTCCCGCCTCTTCCACGGTCATGAGTGGGTTTATGCCAGTGATGTCAAAGGAACCATCGGAAACCCCCAGCCCGGTGACGTCGTCGCCTTGCGGGATATCAAAGGACGGTCACTCGGCAGTGCCATTTACAATCCCAAGTCGCAGATCGTCGCCCGACGCTTTTCGTTTCGCCGGCAGGATTTGGACCAGGACTTCTTTTTGCGCCGCATCGAGCGCGCCCTAGCCTACCGCAAAACGCTTTCGCTCGATCAAGAGCTTTGCCGTCTCGTCTGGAGTGAATCTGACGGCCTCCCAGGCCTCATCGTAGACCGCTACGGCGACAACCTCGTCATCCAGACTCTCACCATGGCCATGGCGCTGCGTGAGGATCTGATCGTCAATGCCCTTAAGGAGTTGCTCAAGCCCAAGTCCATCATCTCCCGCAATGATGCCCCCGTGCGCAAAGCGGAAGGCCTCGAACTGGAGAAGAAGATCCTTCATGGCCAGGCTCCCCAGCCCTACGCCTTGAAGACTGGCAAACTTCACTTCCAGGTCGATCTCTTCGAAGGCCAGAAGACCGGCCTCTATCTCGACCAGCTCGACAACTACAACTTGGTCGCCAAGTATGGCAAAGGCCGCCGCGTCCTGGATTGTTTCACCAACCAGGGCGGCTTCGCGCAGGCCTGCGCCCTGGCCGGTGCTACGGAAGTCGTCGCCGTCGATGTCAGCGAAGGTGCTGTCACCATGGCCCTGCAGAACGCCCGCGCCGCCGGTGTCGCCCTCGGTGCCCGCACGGAGAACGTCTTTGATTTCCTCAAAACTGCAGAGAAGAACGGCAATACCTACGATCTCATCATCCTGGATCCGCCCAGCTTCACTAAGACCAAGCAATCCCTGCATGACGCCCTCCGCGGGTACAAGGAAATCCACCTGCGCGCCCTCCAGATGCTCGAGCCCGGCGGCATCCTTGCCACCTTCAGCTGCTCCCACCACGTCGGTGCCGGCGACTTCCGCGCCATGATCAATGCCGCCGCCGTCGACTCCAAACGCTCCCTCCGCCTCCTGGATGTCTACACCCAGCGTGCAGACCATCCCATCATCACCGGCATCCCCGAGACCGAGTACCTCCGCGGCTATGCGCTTGAGGTCATGGGCGGATGGTGAAGCCAGTGGGCCGGTAGCTCAGTAATACAGTGAACCGGTAAATCCGTTATTCAGTCGAAGAGGCTGGCGCACCCGCAGGGGTCGCCAGCCTTTTTTCGCGATTCAATCAAAGAGAGGCAGTTTGTGCCATTTTGCACAACTGCCATCTCCGCTCGCCGACATCGTCAACCGAAAGAGACTTCCTAGAACCTCACCACTCCCAACATCTGGCGACGAAGTCGCTTTGATAGGGGGTAGGGACGACGCATTGTGTTGCGCCGCCCCTCCCTCCAAACCGGA